>DASWGX010000571.1:0-15478 GCA_036393455.1 Polyangiaceae bacterium | reverse complement strand
GCGTTCTCCGGCGGCGCTCGTTCGACGAACCCCCATCCCCCCGGCTTTTTTCGGGACTGTGGCAGCGCTCTACGCAGCAACGCCCGACCCTGCCTCGTCTGTCACGCCCCCGCGGATCCCAACCTGGGTCGGTGCAGATGACAGCGCGGGTAAAAAAGCGCCGGGCGGGCTCAAGGAGCTTGCACCCGCCTGACGCGGACGGCTATAGCGGCATGGCGTCGGGCCCAAGCGTCCCGAAGGAGGCCCTGGGTGAACGAGCTCGTCCGCTACTTGATCGAAAACATGTACCTGGACTTCCAGGGAGAGGTCTCCGTGGAGAAGGTGCGCGAGTTCCTTCGCGAGGACGACAGCCGGGACGCGCGGCAGCTGCTGTCCAAGATCATCGAGGAAAAGGGTGTGAACGACCTGCTCATCACCCTTGCCGATTGTCTGAGGGAGCACATTCGTTCAGGCGTCACCGATCAAGTCGTTCGAGAGCAGCTCAACATGTACTCGGAGAGCTGAGCTCTCCGTCGCCTCTACGCGGCGCGCCCCGTTCGGTATTGCTCGCGTTCGGCCTGCTCGCGGCGGCGGCGAGCTGCGATATCGGAACCCCCGAAGAGCGCGTCCCCCGCGCTCCGGCCCTGGTCGCGCTTTCGACCTACCCGCGCGACGCCGAGGGAGCGGACTGCTCGCCGCAAAGCGACGACGATTGCGGCGTTCCCGTCGACGTCGCCATCGAAGTCCGTTTCGATCGCTTCGTCGCCCCGGACACTGCCGTACGGCAGTCCGTCAGGCTGTTCACTGGAAGCGATCAGAACCAGCGCTTCGATCTCGCTCCAGAGTACGACCTGGTCGAGCGCGTCGTCCGCTACCGCCTGACCGGCGGGCCCCTGGAGCCGAGAACGCTCTACACTGCCGAGCTGCTGACCCCCGAGCAACCGGGAGCGTTCGGGTTTCGCGCGTTCGACGGCGCCCCGCTCGAACCGGGCCCGGTGCCGCTGCGGTTCAGTTTTTTTACCGGCGCGGCGACCGATCCGCTCGCGACGCCCGGTGCGGCGCCGAGCTGCGCGGACATCGTCCGGCTCTTCGTCGGCGCCGGGTGCGCCGCGAGCGCGTGCCACGACGCTCTCGAAGCTCCGGTCGGGCTGAGGCTCGGCAGCGTCGATGACTTGCGAGAAACGGTCATCGCCCGGGTGGCGCGTGAGACCGAGACCGGACCCGCCGCTGGGGTGCCGCTGGAGGACCCGGCGCGCTTCGGGGTGAACATGCCCCGCGTCGATCCGTCGCGGCCGTCCCATAGCTACCTTTTCTATAAGCTTTTGCTCGCGCCGGAGAACTTCGCGCCCCGCGACGCCGCGGAGTCCGCTTGCCGGTCGCGCTTCCGCGTCGAGCTCCCGCCCGGCGAGTGTCCAGCGCCGAGCGCGGACGAGCGTCTCAGGCTTTCGGAATGGTTCGTGCTCGGAGACGCTATGCCGCCTCCCGGGTTTGCTTCTGCGCTCCCGCTCGGCCGGGATGGCTTGGACGCCCTGCATCGTTGGATTGCCGAGGGCGCCCGCTGCCCTTGACCCCGTGGACCTTTGGTACTCCGCCCGTGGTACCGACTCCGTTCAACGATGCCATCCAAGTTGACTTTTGATGAATTTTAGCCTAGTGATACGCGGTGAGTTCGGGGCTTTCCGTGAAAACTGAATTGGCACTGCGAGGGGATCGGTTCGAGCTCGTCAGCCGAGTTGGCAACGGGGCCTCCGCACAAGTGTGGCTGGCAGAAGCCGCCGATGGGCGTCGCGCCGCCATCAAGGTCGGAAAGAGCGAGGCAGAAGCTCCCCGGCTCGCGGCCGAGGCCGAGCGGCTGCTGAGCGCCGACGGTCCGGCGTTCTCTCGGGTCCTCGGAGCGGGCTGGCTGAGGACGGGAGACCAGCCCGCGCCGGCCCTGCCCTACGTGGCGCTCGAGTGGGTCGAGGGGGAGCCGCTCGGTACTATGGCTGCCGGCCTCGCCCCGGGTTCCGAGCAACGCGCGAAGCTGGCGCTTTCGGTTGCCCGTGACGTCGGCCTCGCCCTGCGCGAGCTCCACGCAGAAGACACGGTGCACGGCGACGTAAAGCAGGCGAACATCTTGGTCAGGAGCGAGCTCGCCCGGTCCCAGTTGCGTTTTTCGGCGCGGCTCGTCGACTTCGGCTTGAGCGCGGACGCGGGCCGGGAGCTGCCGGAAGGAGCCACGCCCCACTACCTCGCGCCCGAAGCGCAGAACTTGGACCAACTGCAGGACGGCCGAGCGCGCGATCTGTGGGCGCTCGGTCTCGTCCTTGCCGAAATACTCCACCCCGAGCTCACCAACGTCACGGCGGCGGGGGAAGCCGCGCGCACACTCCCGTTTCCCGGCGAGCTTGCCGCGATCGTCCCCGCGCTGCTCGATCGCGCGCCGGCGGCGCGGCCCTCGGCGGCTTTCGTGTTTCGTCGGGCAGAAGTCGCGCTCGGGGAGGAAGGGGCGGCTGGCGCGGTCGAGCGTCATCGGCGCGCGGTGCGCCGCGCGTACCTGACCGTTCGCCGCGCCGAGCTACAACGAGCTTTGCGGCATGCCAAGGTGAAGGTCGCTTGCACGGGTGTTGCCGCCGAATGGCTGAGCGACGCTCTGGAGCTCGGGCGTTCGGTCGCGAGCTTGCGGCGCCCCGAGCCCGATGGCGACAGGAGCGCGGAGATCGGCGACCTCGACGCCACGGGACGGCGGCGCTGGTTGGTGCGTCTGGCGGGCTCCGCCGCGGCGAGCTGGCCGGTGGCGTCGTGGTCCACCGATTCGGCCTTGGCGGTATCCCTGCTCTCCGCGGTCGAGCGAGTCGCGCCGGAGTCGCTCACGCTGGGCGACCTCGCCGCCGAGGGCACCGCCCCGCGCCGCGCGCCCCCGAACGACCCCGTGGAGCTCGCGCTCGCCCTGCGCGATTGGTCCGTCGATGCCGCCGTCCTGGATCACGTGGAGCGGCTCGTGCTCGAAGGCGCCGCGCCGGCGGTGCTCGCTCTGACGTTGGTTCGCTTGCTGCGGCTCAAGGGTCAACTCGGCCGTGCGCTCGTGTTGCTCGAACGGCTCGAAGGGCCGGCGTCGATCGTGGAGACGGCGGAGCTCCGGCGGCGCGCACGCGATCTCGACGGCGCGCGCGCACTGCTCGAAGCAAACGACGCGAACGAGTGGGAGCCGGCCCTGCGCGCCCGGCGCGCAGCGACGCTCGGCCGCATTTCCGTCGACCAGGGGCGGCCCGAGGCCGCTCTCGGCGAGCTCGGGACGCTCGAGACGCCCCCGACGTGCGAGGGACGCGCGCTCGCGCACCTGGCGCTCGGCGACGTGGCGCGCGCTCAGGGAGAGGCCGCGCGCTCGCTGGCGCTCGCGTCCGACGACGAAGAGCGAGCTCGGGCGCTCGCGCTGCTCGGCATGGTCCTGCATCGGCGCGCGGCGTATGCCGAAGCGCTCGAGCACTATCGACGCGCTGCGGACCACGCGGCCCGGGCCGGTGCCGTGCTCGAAGAGGCGAGCTACTTGACCGGCGTAGCCGCGGCCGCGACCCAGGTCGGGAATCTGGCGGAGGCTCTCGAGGCCGCGCGCCGTGCACTGCTCCTGTTCGAGGCGCTCGGGCGCGGCCAGGAGGCGGGGCGCGCAGCCCTCTCCATCGCCGCGGTGTTCGCCTGCGTGCGGGCCCGCGCCGAGGCCGAGCACTGGGCGCTCGAAGCCGTGGAGCGCGCGCGCGCCGCCGGCGACGTCGCTTGCCGCGCTTACGCGCACCTCGCCGTCTCCGACGCGCTCGGCACCGATCGAGAGGCCGTCGAGCACGCCGAGCGCGCGGCGCAGCTCTTGACCCAGGCCACGCTCACCGAGCGGCTGCGCGTCGGTGCCCGCCTCGCTCGCCTCGGACGACCAGAGCCGGTGGGGGAGCTCGATCGTCTCGCGCAAGATCCTCGCGTCGCCGCCGAGGCGAGACTCGAATGGTGGGGGAGTCGCGCCGAGGTCGAGCTCGCGGCGGATAGCTCGGAGGCGGCCCCGCGCATCATCGCAGAGCTCGTTTCGTTGGCGACCGCGGCGGCGCCGCCCACCGTGCGCGGCCCTGCCTTCGTCGCGGGGGCGGCCCTGGCGAGCCGGGCGGGGGACGGGGAGGCCACGCGTCGCTTCACGTTTGCCGCGAGCGAAGCGGCCCGCGCGCTCCTCGCCGGCGCGCCGGACGAGCTCGGCGTCCACGTCCAGGCGCTCGAATGGGTGCGGCGCTGTCGAACGCCGCGCGGCGAGGGCCTCGCTCCGGAACAACTGTCGGACATCCAGAGCTTGGCGGTGGCTCTCAGCGGGCGCGATCGCTTGCGGCCGTTGCTCGATCAAGTACTCGATGCGCTGGTCCTGTGGACCGGAGTCGAGCGCGGGTTGCTCTTGTTGCGCGCCCCCGGCGAACGACTGCGCCCGCGCGCGGCGAGGAACCTGGCGCGCAGCGATCTCGACGGCGCTCAGCTCGAGCTCAGCACGTCGCTGGCGCGCCGCGCGCTCGAGCTCCGCGAGCCCGTCGTGGCCGTGGACGCGGCAGGCGACCTGCCCGAAGTGCACCAGAGCGTTCACGAGCTCAAACTGCGCAGCGTCCTTGCCGTCCCGCTCATCGCCCGCGGCGAGGCGCTCGGCGTCGTCTACCTCGACGACCGCGTGCGCCGGGGCGCCTTCGGTCCGAACGAGCTCGCCTGGGTTCGCGTGGTCGCGACGCTCGCCGCACTGGCCATCGCCGACGCGCGCGACCAATTGTCGCTGCGGCGCTCGGCGCGCCGCGCCGAGCGCGCCGAGGCCAAGCTCTCGCTGGAGCTCGCGAGGAGGGAGGGCGAGCTCGACGTCGCGGAGCGCGAGCTCGCGCGGGCCCGCGAAGGGCGCTCGACACGCTTTCGCTACGACGCCATCGTCGGCAAGAGCGAGCGGCTGCTTTCGCTGCTGACGCTCGTCGACCGCGTCACCGCGAGCGAGGTGCCCGTGCTCGTCATCGGGGAATCGGGCAGCGGCAAAGAGCTCGTCGCGCGCGCCATCCACCAAAATGGCCCGCGCGGGGGCGAAGCCTTCGTCAGCGAAAACTGCGGAGCCATCCCGGAAGGCTTGCTCGAGTCGACCTTGTTCGGCCACGTGCGCGGCGCGTTCACCGGCGCGTCGCGCCCGCGCGCGGGCCTGTTCGAGATCGCCCATCGCGGGACACTCTTCCTGGACGAGATCGCCGAGATGAGCCTCGGCATGCAGACCAAACTCTTGCGCGTGCTCGAAGAAGGCGCCTTGCGGCCCGTCGGTTCCGAACGAGTGCGACGCGTCGACGTGCGCGTGATCGGCGCGACGCATCGCGACCTCGAAGCGAGAGTCAAGGACGGCCGCTTCCGCGAAGACCTGTACTACCGGCTCAACGTCATCACGCTCTCCCTGCCCGCGCTGCGCGAACGGCGCGGCGACGTCCCGCTTCTGGTCCGCCACTTCCTCGCGTTCTACGCCAAGGGGCGCTCGATCCGCGTCACGGGCGCGGCGCTCGCCGCCCTGGACCGCCACGCCTGGCCGGGCAACGTACGCCAGCTCGAAAACGAGATCCGCCGCGCCATCGTGCTGGCCGACGACGTCATCGATCTCGAGCACCTCAGTGCCGAGCTCAGAGGCGGCACCGAAGACATCCAAACCCGGACCGTGCTCGACCTCAAGAGTCGCGTGGACGCGCTCGAGGCCGAGCTGCTTCAGGAGGCTCTCGGCCGCACCGGCGGCAACCAAACGCGTGCCGCGGAGCTCCTCGGCGTTTCGCGTTTCGGCCTCCAGAAAATGATGAAGCGCCTCAAGATCCGCTGGCGGCCGGAAGCTTGTACCACTCCCAGGGGAGAGTTAAGTACGACGCCATGACCCGCGAGCCGGAGCCGCGACCCGTCCTCAAGTGGGCCGGCGGCAAACGGCGTCTGGCACCGCGCATTGCCGCGTGCCTGCCCGAACGGATTCGCACCTACTACGAACCCTTCGTCGGGGGCGGTGCCGTCTTCTTCGCGCTTGCGGCCGAGCGTCGCTTCGAACGCGCCGTCATCTCCGATCGCAACCGCGACCTGGTCGAGGTCTACCGCGCGCTCCAGAGCAACGTGGACTCGCTGATCGACGAGCTCACGCGCTACACGGAGCGCCATTCGGAAACCGAATACTACCGCGTCCGCGAGCTTCGTCCCCGTTCGCGCGTCGCCCGCGCCGCCCGCGTCATCTACCTCAACAAGACCGGCTACAACGGCCTTTATCGCGTCAACCGCGACGGCCGTTTCAACGTCCCGATGGGTCGCTACGCGAACCCCACCATCTGCGACGAAGCGCGCCTGCGCGCCGCGGCGCGCGCCCTTTCCGGCGTCGAAATCCTCACCGAAGACTTCGAAAACGTTTGCCGCAAGGCCGCGGCGGGCGACGCCGTCTACTTCGATCCGCCGTACCTGCCCGTCTCCCGCACCTCGAGCTTCGCGGCATACGACGCCTATCCCTTCGATCTAGACGAGCACCGGCGTCTGGCGCGCGTCTTTTCCGAGCTTGCCCGCCGCGGCGTACGCGCGGTGCTGTCGAACTCCTTCACGCCCGACACCGAAACGCTCTACGCGCATTTTTCCCCTGAAGTCATCGGCGTCCCTCGCCCCATCAACTCCGTCGCGTCCCGCCGCGGAAGCGTCGCCGAGCTTTTGGTCGTCAATCGCCGTCGCGCGCGCGACAAGGCCGCGAAGCGCGTCGCGACCGGGCGTTGAGCAAAGTCTTCATCCTGCCCCTCGCGCTCCGCGGCGATGCACGTTCGGCGCGCGCACCGCGCGCCGGGCTGCCGGTTGGCCACGACAACCCCCCGCGACTCACTGAGTCGTCCACCAGCTCCGCCGTCGTGCGTCGACGTCCATGCGCACCAAGGCTGCTGGTACGCCAAGACCCATCGGCCGGGCGAAGAGTGAGACGAATCGTCAGGAACGCGCTGTCTCCGCGGGTCGCGATCGCGCCGGAATCACGGCGCGAATTCGCCGTTCGGATCGCGCCCCGGCTGTGCGCGGCTCGAGCGCCGGGTGCGAATGGGCTTTCCAAGGCACTTCCACCCATGCTAGCGACCCACTCAATGGGTTGGATCCGGTCGTGCTGCGTGGGGTTCTCGCTATCCGCGCTGGGCTGCGCGGGCGTAGGCAGCGAGGTCTACGCCTCGAGCGCAAAGTACCCCGTATCACTTTCGCCCGCCGTTCCGGACGACAGCGGCCACGTACTATTGGAGGGGCGCGAGCTCGAGAAGGTGGGGACGCTGTCAGAAACCTACTGGCGTTGGTCCATCCTGTACGACTCCATCGAGGGTGAAGTCGATGTTTCCGAGGACGTGAACCGCGCCGTGCAGGAACACGGCGGCGAGGCCGTGGTCAATCTCTCGGTGACCTCGACGGAGTGTTTCCTCGACTGGTTCGTAGTTCTGACCTGGCTGCCGTTCTGGCCGACCTGTGCCGTCGTGAGCGTCGAGGGAGACGTGGTGCGGCGTTCGGCGGCACCGAAGGGACGTGCGGCGCCCGCAGGGCGTACGGCTTCGGCTTCCGCGATGCCGGGGTGGGAGCGCGCGCAGTGAGCCGCTCTTCGATCCTGGGAGTGCGGGGACTGGCGGCAATCGTCGCGGCCGCGCTCGGAGCGATCTGTGTATCGTGCGCCAGTCCTCGGCGAGCGGCCCGAGTGCCCGTCGTACGTGTGGACGTGAGGAGCAACGAGCTCACCGCACGACAATGTGACTACCGCGGCGCCGAGCTCTTTCAGGAGACGGATGCCCTGGCTGACGCGAAGGACGCCGCGGCCGCCCGAGGCGCAAACCTGGTCTTGGCCTTTGGAGACACACTGTCGGCGTCGCCGGACGAGGACACCGCTCGCCCGGTGTGCATGACGCACTACGCGCAGGTCGTCTACGTTTCGTGCGAAGGGGGCGTGCGGAGCCGAGTCCTGGCGGAAAGCGTCGTGATCGACGACCGTTGAGGCGACGATGAACCCTACCCACGGCCGCCTACGATGCGCATCATGGACCGTCGCGCTCTTCGCAATCGGGCTTGGTACGGGCTGTGCCAGCATGCCGCTCCACGCGCGGCAATCTCCTCAACCGGTGCTGCTCGGGCCCGTGCGCTCCCTTCCCGTGTTCGGAGAAAAACCGAACGCTTCGACGTCCGTCGAGGCCAAAGGGCGCCGAGAGGGGAAGAGCAAGCCGGAGACGCGCCGCGTGCTGCTCGCCAGCGGCTACTCCCATGCCGCCGTCAGCACCGGCGTGAGTACGCATCAGTCCGCAACCTCCACGGGACCGAACCACAATGACTGGGTGATCGCAGCCGAGCTCGGCCAGTCGCTCGAGCATCGCCTCGAGGCCGATCGCGTCGAGTGCCGCTCGGTCATTCTGTTTGCGCTCCTCGTAATGACCGTCGACAACGGATGCTCCGCGGAGTTCGACGTGCGCCGAGACCGGCGGTCGGACGAGCGCGAGCAGCCCGGCGAGTGAGACGCGGCGGAACGCCGAGCCGCCGACAGGGTGGGCCGGAGGCCAGGCAGAGAAAAGAGTTGCGAGGAGTGGCGAAGGGAGCTCCTCCTCGGAAGCGCGCGATAGACGATGCTGGGCCCCGTGCGCCCCGCAGTTGGCACAAGGCGGCACACGAACTGGCGATGAGCGCGCTACGGAGGAGATCGTTTGCACGACGGAGACTTCCGTTAGCGCCCGAAGTATCCCGGACAAGTGCAAGGAAGCGCGGTGCCGCCCCGGAAATTCCTGGACGCGCCTCTCGGGCTTCCGCTTTACTCCGAAAATCCGATGCCGAAAGGATGCGCGCGCATGCTCGGAGTTGTCCCGATGTCGAAGCAGGTTCGCGGCGTGCTCCTGGAAGCTCTGTTTGCGATCGCCGCGCTGGCGCTCGTCGGCTGTGACACGACCGACCTCTGCAGGTCGAAGCTCGATTGCGAAAAGCTCGGAAAATGCACGCAGGGCGCGAACGGTCTCTGCGGCGTGGGTTCGAACGAGGATTGCCAGGCGTCGGAGCTCTGCAAGCTTCACGGCAAGTGTTCGGTCAAGGAAGGCGAGTGCGTCGCGTCGAGCGACGCCGATTGCAAGGGTTCGGAGGACTGTAAGAAGGTCGGCGCGTGTAGCGCCTACAACGGCGGCTGCGAAGATCCGAAAAGGACGGTGCACGCCGAGTGCACGAAGAGCTGCGAAGGCGAGGGCCTTTGCGTGACGCAGGGGGGAAAGTGCGTGGCACTTTCGCGCCGTCACTGCGCGGGGACGTTCGACGAGACGCCCGAGGCGGAGAGTCCGTGCGGCAAGCTCGGGCTCTGCACGGCCGAGGGCGGGCGTTGCGTCGCGGCCTCGAGCGAGGACTGCGCGCTCTCGACGGCGTGCAAAGAGGGGGCGGAGTGCACGGCGGAGGGCGGGCGCTGTGCGGCGAACGAAGCGGACTGCAAGAAGGCGGACGCTTGCACCAAGGACGGCAAGTGCGGAGTGAAGGATGGCAAGTGCGCGGCGGTGGCGAACGCGGATTGCCAGAGCTCGCTGCGCTGCAAGCTCGAAGGCAACTGCTCGGCGAAGGACGGCGACTGTGTCGCGGCGTCTTCGGCGGATTGTCAGCGCTCGGCCAATTGCGCGCAGGTGAACCACTGCACCTTCGAGAACGGCGCGTGCGTGAGCAGCGGCAAGCGCAGCGCCGAAAGCTCGGAGCCGCCGGACAAGACGCGGTCGACGACGATCAAGGGGCTCTTCACGTCGGATTGAGCGCGGGTGCTACGCGGCGACTTCGGTTTCGAGCTCGCGGAAGAAGACGGAAAGCTCCGGCCGCGAGCGCAGCGGTTCGCAGAAGCGCGTCGCCAGGTCGATGAGCTTGCTTTCGAGCTCGTCTGCGCGACGACCGTAGTCGCCGACCGCTTGTTCTCGTGAGCGCGCTTCCTCTTGTACCTTCTCTTCGCTTTGAGCGAGCGCGGCGCGAAGCTCGTCCACCTGGTACTCGAGGTCGCTCACGGCGCGACGATGTTCTTGTGCGCGGCGCTCCGTCCGCTCGAGCTCGCGATGAACGCCGGTCCAGCGGTCCACGGCGCTCGCGGCGGCGCGGTAGGCCGCGGCAAGCTCGGGATAGGGGCGCTGAAAGCCGGAGCGGCCTTCCCAGGTGAGGACGTCGCGATGAGTACGAGCTACGGTCTTTCGTTCGTCTTCGTCTTGTGCGGAAAGTACGACGTGCGCGGCCAGCGCCGCCTTGAGCTCGTCGCGGCTGCGACTGAGATCGACGCCGAGCGCCTGGACGGCGGTGCCGAAGCGCTGGCGCGTTTCGCGGGCGCGCGTCTCGATGGCCTGGAGCGAGCGTTGCTCTTGCACGGCGCGCTGACGAAGCTCGCCGATTTCGGCGATCAGACGGCGCACTTCGGACAGGAGCTGGACGAGCTCGCGCGGCGGCGTCGCCGGGTAGGCGCAGCGCAGCATCTGGTCGAAAACGGCGGTGCGGTGCGCCCAGCGGTCGATCGCGACGGGTGGCAGCGTGGGGGCCGGGGCACGGTAGCTATCGGGCTCGGCCGCGGGCTCGCGCGGCACGCGAATACCGAGCGAGCCGGAAATGGAGACGAGATCGGCGAGCACGCGATGCGCGTCCACGGGTCGCTCTTCCGGCTTCTTTTCCAGCATCTCCAGCACGAGCCTCGCGATGATTTCGGGAATGCTCGGGTCCTTCTGGCGCGGCGACGGCGCCGGCTCCTTCAGGTGCTGCATGAAAAAGCCGGGCACGTCTTCCGCGTCGAACGGCAGGTCTCCCGTCAGCATCTCGTACAGGATCGCTCCGAACGCGTAGAGGTCGGCGGGCGGGCCGCAATCGATGCTGGTGAGACGTTCGGGCGCCATGTACTGCGGCGTTCCGAACACCTCCCCCGCACCCGTCAAGCGAAGGTCCTGCATCGACCGGGCGATGCCGAAGTCGAGCAGCTTGACACGCTCTTCGACGTCGAGCCGGGCCAAGAAGATGTTCTCGGGCTTGAGGTCACGGTGAATGACTTCGAGATCGTGAGCTCGAGCCAGGGCTCGGGCCATCTGGACGGCGATCGGCAGCGCGCGTTCGAGGCCGAGCTTGCCGAAGGCTAAAGCTTCCGCAAGGCTCTCTCCCTCGAGGAGCTCCATGACCAGGAAGAGGCAGCCGTCGGGCGTTTCCCCCTGATCGAAGATCTCGATGATGTTGGGGTGCGCGAGCTTTTGGGCGGCCCGGGCTTCGCGGCGAAACCGCTCTCGAACGACTTCATTCCTGGCGTAGGCGCGGCTCATGACCTTCACCGCGCAATGCCGATCGACCAGGCGATGGTGGGCCCCGTACACCGTGGCCATGCCGCCCTCGCCGATCACGCTCTCGAGCACGTAACGGCCGGCCACCGTCGTGCCTACGCGCGGATCTTGCATCGACTCGAGAGCCGCTCCGTCCACGAAGCAATGGGTAGAGTGAGCTGGAAACTTCAGCTTGCAGGACGGACAGACCTTCATGCGACCCCGGGCAGTATCCTGCCCCTTCGGCCGTCGCGTTTCCAGGGGGCCTGACAGGCCCGTGGGGAGCGTGTTTTCCATGAGGCCATGATGTGGTAAGGCCACACGCGGTTCGCGCAGCGCTTCCAGGTAAACTGGCTTGATCTCGATGGCTCCACGATGGCCCGTCATGGTAACCCCCTGAGGGTCGAGGTACCGAGCCCCCGCGAAGAGTCCCTTCGCCTCGGCCGAGTCGGTATCATTGCGGGCATCGGTTTCGTGCTCGGCGTGCTTTGGCCCTCGCTTGCCGGGGTCGATCTCGTACCGTCGCCGCCCCAGGAGCGGGCGAGCCGTTCGGCGGACGACCCCGAAGACTCTGCGACGGACGCCAAACCGAGCGGCGCCGCCGTTGCCGCGCCGGACCCGCCCAAGCTTGCCGATCGGCTCAAGGTCGGGGCCGCGCAGTGGACCAGCTGTCGCAGCGCGGACGACAAGCCCGGCAAGGACTGCCAGCTCGCGGCGCTCGAGAGCCTGCTCGAGCCGCACCTCTTGGCGCTCGCAACGTGTGAGGCCGCCAAGGACGCCGAAGGTATGCTGTCGCTCGGTTTCGATCTCGAGTTCTCGACCAAGCAGATCGGCAACTTCCGCAGCGGAAAGAGCACGAGCTTCACGCGCGACAAGACCGAGGGGTTGATCGAG
Organism: Polyangiaceae bacterium; assembly: GCA_036393455.1. Taxonomy (GTDB): domain Bacteria; phylum Myxococcota_A; class Polyangia; order Polyangiales; family Polyangiaceae; genus DASWGX01. The sequence goes on along the minus strand of DASWGX010000571.1, from coordinate 3,338 downwards.
TGCGCCAAGAATCAGGTCGGCTCGGTGGCGCTGGACGGCGTCGAGCACGCTCATGACCGGTACACAGTGTTCTATGTGCTCGAGTTCATCGAACCTCGGACAGGCGGCGGCGACGCAGGCGTCGAGGGCGAGGTCGTCCCCGCGAGCGGTCGCGCCACGGTCGGCTGGCACGTCGCGCTGATCCGCGCGACGCCGCCGGAAGGCGACGTCGTGGCGCGCCTCTTGAGCGGGACCCAGGTCATCGTGACCGGTCGCCAGGGCGACTGGTACCGCGTCAAATACGACGCGAAAGGCCGCGAAGGCTGGGTGTTCAAGAGCGCGATCGGGCTTTGACGGCGTAGCACCGCTCGCCCGTTGCTCCGCAGGCGGAAGCGAGGCTAGAGTGGCGCCGAGGTGAACGTGGCGGTCTCGGGGTCGGGCAGGCAGTCGTCGAGTTTTCGCTGGGCAGCCGTGATCGCCCTCGGGTCGGTGTTGCCGGCTTGTGGTGGCGAAGCCCCGCTCGAGCCGGTCTCGTTCGTGTGTGGAGCGGTGTTCGAGCTCGGGTACTCCATGTCGGTGGCGTATGACTTCGAGGACCAGGAAAGCGTCGGGGCGTCGCATTGGTTCTACTTCGCCGAACAGTTGAACGCTCCAGGGACAGGCCTTGGCGTGGAGGCGGCAGCCAGGCCTTGGTCTTTCGCTCCGAAGCGCAGGCATTCGCTGGCTTGGGCAATTGGTCCGTGGTTACTTCCGGCCTCGATACCACTGGCTTCGAGGGTCTTGCGCTGTGGCTCCGCGAAGCGCGGAGCAATCGCAAGGTCACGCTCGGCTACTCGACCAGGAACGACGATGATACTTGTGGAACGGTCTCGGGAGATCCCGGCTTCGTCTCACCCGATGGCTCGATCGACACCGGGAATGCGGTCGCCGCGGAGCCGTGCCCGTCCTATGAGCGCCGCGGTGTAGTAAATGCCGGTGTAGAGTACGCTTCGCACGAGCTTGCAGACGACACCCGCCCGCGAATTGATGAGGCGAGCGCTCGATCGCCATGCTAGACCAACGAGAAGTGAAGCGTTCTCGCGCCTCCGAGCACTCGCGTAAGGGCACAGACTCGCGCAAAGGCACGCGCAAGGGCACAGAGGCGGAAAAGTCTTCGGAGCGCACCGGCGAGGAAAAAAAGCTGGACGTCGCTCTGGTGCACGGCGTCGGCCCCGACGGGAAGAGCCTGCGCGTGCTGCGCGCCCGCGATGATCGCATCGAGCTCGGCTCGGTGGAGCCGCTCGAGGAGGGCCGGCCGATCTACGGGGAGGTGATCCGTCTGCGTCCGCGCCAGGAGTTCCCGCTGCTCTGCGACGTCGAAGTGCAGTACCGCCCGGAAGCCGCGGAATCGAAAGCGCCGGCGCCGGCGCGCAGCGGTCCGCCGCTGGTGGCGTCGGAAAGCTACCGCGACAATTGGGAGCTCATCTGGGCGAAGAAGCGCCGCAAGCGCGAGCTCTCGAACTGACTCGGTGAGGGTCGTGGAGCGGCGCGGCTCCGCTCCGCTAGGGTTCTCGGGGCCGCCGCTGCTCGCGGCCGCGTCGATGGTGCCGCTCCGGGTAGCGATTCGCGCGCGCCTTCAGGATGCGGTCGTAACTCTCCCGCTGTTCGGGCGTGAGAACGTCGCGGACTTCACGCTCGGTCTGTTTCCGCTGTCGTTCCAGCGGTGCGCCGCACTCCTCGAACATGCTCTGCATGGCACGCCGGCGCTCGTCGCGGTGCCTGCGAAAGACGTCGCGGACGCGCCGTTCTTGGTCGCCGTCGAGCTCGAGTCTGTCGATCAACGCCCGCATGCGTCGCGGCTCCGGGTCGTCCCGCAACAGCTCGGCGCACTGCCGCCGCGCGAAAGCGTACACGCTGGCGCCACCGGCCACGCCCCCGAGCGCGAAGACCAGGAGCAGCCCCGCGTAGACTTTGAACCGCGCGCGCGTCACCAGTCCATCTCCACGATCCCGTGGGCGATCGCGAGCTCTTCGTCCACGGCGCTTTCGCTCTGTACGGCCCAGATCAGGGCGGCCATCGCGCACAGGGCGGCCACGGGAACCATGCGCAAGGATGCGCGCCACGCCGTTTCGATCCAACCCGACGGCTGGGCCGCGACGGCTTGCATGACGGCGTCGGCGAAGCCGCCGCGCGCGCGCAGGCCCTCGGTCATGTCGCGGAGTCGTCCGAGCCGTTCGTCGAGTTCTTCGTCAGCCGGCATGGGTTTCTTCCTTCTCGGAGGTTCGCGCACGCAGCGCGGCGCGCGCGCGAACCAGCCGTTGCTCGACCGCGCCTTCGCTGCAGCCGAGCGCGACGGCGATTTCCGCCGAGCTCAGTCCCTCCACGGTTTTCAGCACGAGCGCGGCGCGCTGCTCCGGCGGCAGATCGCCGAGCAGGGCGTCGAGCTCGCGAAGCGCCAGATGGGCGTGGGCCGCCTCGGCGCCGTCCCACGCCGGCTCGAGCCCCCGGTCGTCCAGCGCCGGGCGCCGTGCCCGGTTGCGCAGCGCGTCGATGGCGGTGTTTGCCGCGATGCGATAGAGCCACGTCTCGACGCTCGAGCGCTCGTCGAATCTGCCGCCGCCGAGGGCGCGGTACGCCTTCACGTACGCCTCTTGCACCGCGTCTTCGGCTTCCGTCACGTTTCCCAGGATCCTAGCGCTCATGCGTACCAGCCGTTGGCTCGTGGCTTCCACGATCACCCGGAATGCCCCGCCCTCGCCGCCCATGACTCTCCGGGCGGCGTCTTTCAATGAATCCAAAAGTCTTCTCCAAAAAGGGCACTCGGCGGTTCGACGCGGGTCGACCTCGTTTCCCTACGCCGTGCCGTCCGCGGCCTCCACCCGGCGGGTCGAACGGGCCGGCGGTTCGGGATTTTTCCTGCTCTTTCCCTGAGCCGACCGAGCCGAGGAGCGCCGGCCGGAGCAGAGCCGGTGCCCGCGCTTGCAGCCGGCTCGACGTCCCGGCGCGCCCAGCCTCAGGCGTACACGATGTCGAGCCCGAAGCGCTTCAGCGTCCCCTGATCGTTCTTGTACCGGTCGTACACGCTGAGCTGCCAAGTGCCTGCCGGCCGCTTACCGGACAGCTGGCGCAGATCGGGTGTGCTCGCGGCGTCGAAACGCCGCTTGAGATCGTTCTGGCCCGCGCCCTCGCCGTTGTGCAGCGTGATGGGCTCGACACCGCACTCGGGCGGCGGGTGGAGCTTGACGATGAGGTCGCCTCGATAAGTGTGCTCGATGTCCACCTCCACGCCGAGCTCGGCAATCGGACGTTCTTCGGCGAGCGCGAGCTCGAGCGTCGAGGTCTTCAAGTCGAGCACGGGGACGTCCTTCACCGCCGCATGC
>DASWGX010000570.1:0-5398 GCA_036393455.1 Polyangiaceae bacterium | reverse complement strand
TTGCCCGTCGCGGTCGCGGGCAGCTTCGCCTCGGAAGCTCCGCTCATCGCCGCGGCGTTCTATACCGATCACTTCTTCGTCGTGTCCGCGTTTCCATTGACGAGCCCCCACGACTTGATCTCGCGCCTGACCTCCGGCGGCAAACCCACGCATCGCGCGAAGGCTCTCGGGGAGGTGACGGAGCTCGCGCCGCTCGCGTCGGGTTCTTCGCGATCTCTTTACGTGCGCGGGCGGTACCTCGTGTCTTCCGAGGAACCCGAGGATGCGCGCTTCGCGGCTCGGTACCTCACCTCCGGGCTTGCTCTGCGCCCGGTGCCGGCGTCCACCGGCGCGGTGTTTCGGCTGCCGGGTCGCGCGCTCGCCGGCCCCGTGAGGCGCATGCTCGACGAAGCTTGGCGCTCCGCGCAAGGGGTGCTCACGGAAGCCGAGCGCAACGAACGGGCGCGCCACGCGGGCCGCGCTGCGGACTTCGGCGACCCCGCGGCGGCGGTCGCCGGCCTCGGGCGCGGCGTCACGGCGGTTCAGGGCGTGCTCGAGAGCACGAAGGAGCTCGATCTGGTGCTGGAGCCCGGCGGCGACCGCGTGTTCATCGATGCGCGACTGACTCCCGAGAAGACCGGCGTGCTTTCGGAGCTGTTGGCCGATTCCGCGACGGGCAGCACGGCCAGCTTGCTCGAAGCGTCGCGAGCAGGCACCGCGCTCGCGCTGTTGAGGAGCACCCGTTCCGGGCGTGAACAGACCGGCAAAGAGATTGCGTCTCAGCTCCGCGCCCTGTTCGGCGATCGCCTCGACGCCAGCGCTGCAGCCCTCATCGAGCGAACGCTCTCGCACTTCGCGCTCGGCCGCGGCGACGAGCTTTCCCTCGCTCTGGAAATGGATCCTGCGCCGGCTCTCCTCGTCCGCTGTCCCGTCGCGGATCGCGAACGACTCGACGCGGCGGTCGACGGCCTGCTCGAGATGCTGCGGGTTCCGGCGCTCGTCGCTCCCGCCTCGGCGCTGGTGGGTCCGATCGAAACGCGCCCGGCCCGACGTCTCGCCGACGGCGGTTCGGTGCTGATGAACGTCGGACCTCCTGCCGAGCGCCGGCGGCTGAAGCTCGAATGGAAGTACGAACGTGCGCGCTTCGAGCTTCGCGTGGGGCTCGAGCTCGCGCCGGCTCCCGCGCGCGACCGCGAAGCGCCGGGAGACCAAGCGGGCTTGCGCGACGCGCTGCGACGGCATTCCCCTGCCGAAGCAGTTCTCGCGCTCAGGCTCGCAAGAGCTGCCGGCCAGGGCGATGCCGGCAACGCTGCAACGTGGGCGCTCCTCAGTCTCGGCGAGTCGGGTGCGAAGGGCGTCGTGAGAGCCGAGGCTCCGGCGGAGCTTCTCCTTTCCGTGGGGCGGCACTGGCTCGTCCCAGCGACGGGGAAGCGGCCGTGATTGGGCTCCTGGTCGGGTATCCGAGCTTGGTCAGTCGAGCGCTGGCCGAAGAGCTGCTTCGCGGTGACGGCGAGGCGAGGCTCGTGATGCTCGTTCCCGAAGGCCTCGCCCTTGCCGGCTCACGGGCGAGCTGGCCGCTCGCGGACATCGGACGCGTCGAGCTCATCGAGGGCGATGGAAGCGCGATCGACTTCGGGCTCTCCGGCGCCGACTACGCCAGGCTCGCGGACTCGATCGACTTCGCGGTCATAGCCGGCATGACGGCAGACCCGACCGCGGGCGAGGCCGCGGCGCGGCGCAACATCGGGCTGGCGCGTGAAGTGGTGGAAATCGCTCAGGCGGCGCGCGGGCTCAAGCGCGTGCTCTGGCTCTCGAACTTGTGCGTCGCCGGACGTGTCACGGACGTCTTTCACGAACGCGACCTCAACGTCGGGCAAGGTTTCGACAGTGAAGTGGAAAAGAGCGTCGCGACCGCGGAGCGTATGCTCGAGCGCATCGCTCCGAACGTGGGCGTTACGGTGCTCCGAACCGGGCACTTTACGTGTCGAACGGACAGCGGCGAAGTCGACAGGGAGAGCGTGCTCTTCGCGCTCTCGAGAACGCTGCTCGACCTCGCGCCCCACGCGCCGCTGCCACGACCGATTCACGCGGATCGGCGCGTGCCGCTCGTCGCCGTCGACTACGTGGCGAGCATCGCGGTCGAGCTCTTGCTGGAACAAGACGTCTCGAACCGAACCCTGCACTTGTTGGACGAAGGTTGTCCCACGCTGCTCGAGCTCATGGAGCTCGTCGCATCCCAGAGCGGGCGCAGGTTGGAGCGTGACCCCGAGGCTCCCGCGGAGCACCTGCTTTTTACGCTGAATACGCTGGTGAGCAAGCGGCACGTCCGCTCTTTGCTCGACGCAGTCGGCAGCCGCGCAGCGTTCGACGACACACGAGTCCGCGCCCTCGACACCCGTGTCGCACACCGGAGTTTTTCGGACTATGCCGAGCGCTGGATGAAGAGCATGCTCGAAGAAGCCCGACAGGCGACTCCATGACCTTGGAGGCGCGGACTCCGTTCGACCGGACGCTGCTCGCGATCATCGGACTTTGTTCGATCGCCGTCGTCGCGACGTGCAGCGGCCAGGGCCAAGTCGTCGTGCTCGACGCGCCCGCGCATTCGGCGTCCGCCCCCGCACCCCGCGCGGACGGCCCGCACGCGACGCTAGCCTCGTCCGGCGACGCAAAGCGGGCGCGCATCGCGGCCGACAAGCACCCGCTCGCGGGCTTCTTTTCCGCCCTCGGCGCACTGTCGCGGGGCACGCGCGAAACCCACGTCCGGCTCTTGTGGTTCGGCGACTCACACACGGCCGCCGACTTCTGGCCCGACGCGGTGCGCTCGGTCTTCGCGCGGCGTTTCGGCGGCGGAGGTCCGGGGTTTTCCTACCTCGGCCTGCGCCGCTACCGGCACGCTGGGTTGCAGGTGAGCTCGACGGGCAATTGGCGGCGCGAGCCGCCGTCTCCCGCGTCGATCAAGCCGTGGGGCGACACGGTCTTCGGGCTCGGCGGCGTGCGGACCGTGCCCGAGTCCGGCACGGCGCGTGCCGAAATCGAGGTCGAGCCCGGCGCCCTCTTGGGCGACGCGCACTTCACCGTGCTCTATCGCGCGGCGCCGGGAACGTCGCTCGAGCTTTCTCTCGACGGCAACTCGGTCGCCGTGCCGCCGCCGAACCCGGAGCGCGTCGTTCAGCGCGCCGGGGTGGTTCGCTCCGGCACCGCCCCCGGAAGCGCGCGGCTCACCCTCGGCCGCAAGGGCGGGCGCCTGGAGTTGTTCGGAGTCGTCGTCGAAGGCGGAGAAGCGGGCGTGGTCGTCGACACGCTGGGCATCGACGGTGCGCGCGTCGCGACGCCCCTCGCTTGGGACGCCGCGGCGTTCGAGGCCGAGGTACGAGCGCGCGCGCCGTCGCTCGTCGTCTTGGCCTACGGCACGAACGAAGTCTTCGACGCCCATTCACCCGAGCTCTACGCGGATCACTATCGCGAGCTCTTGGCTCGCTTGCGCAAGGCGGAGCCGAACGTCGGCTGTCTCATCGTCGGACCTCCGGACGTCGCGACGCCGGAAGGGGCTACGCACCCGCGTGTGCTCGAGATCACGCTCGTGCAACACCACGTCGCCGAAGAGCTCGGCTGCGGCTTTTCGAGCGCGCTCGAGGCGATGGGCGGCCCCGGTTCTTTCTCGCGCTGGGCCACTCGCACGCCGTCGTGGGCGCGCGAGGACGGCATACACCTCACGCCGAGCGGATACGAAGAGCTCGGACGGCGGCTCGCGGAGGGCTTGCTGGAGGAGTACGCGCGGGCGCTCGGAGAATGAGCGAAAGAGCAGTCAGCGGCGCGCCAGGTACGCGTTGTAGCCCTGCATCAGCGCGCGGAAGATCCACTTGCCGAGCACTTGGGAACCGACGCCGGTCGGGTGGGTGAGATCGGCCTGACCGAGGCCGCGCCGTACCCACGTCGCCATCGAGCCGTGTCCGCCCATGGCGCGGTACGTGTCGAAGAAGGCACAGCCGACGTCGTGAGCGGCGCGCGTCTGCTCTTTGACGATGAGCGGGATGATGGGCAGGCTCTCGAGGACGTTGTCCTTGCGGCGTGCGCGGTCCATCGCGCTCAGCACCAGGCACCCCGAGTCGGGCAAGGCACGCCGCGTCTGTTCGAGGACGGCGCGCATGGTCGCGTAATACTCGGGCATGGGGTAGGCGAAACCGTCGCCGCTCTCGTTGGCGCCGAACTGGAAGATCACCAGATCGGGCGAGCGCCAGCGTAGCTGCTCGGCGAAGTGCTCGTCGTCCATCTTGTCGAGAAAGCGAATGCGCGCGCCCTGCACCCCGAGGGCGTCGAGGACGACACCGGCCTGGTTGCGCTCGAGCACCACGCCGAACGCCCGAGGCATCCCGGTGCGCGTGACGATTTCGAATTGATGCGGCCCATCCGGAACCTTGACCTCGTAGGCGCGCACGCGCTTTTCGGGCCCCGCCGCGTCGACGTCCGCGTGGTGCGAGCCGTCCACGTTGATCTCGATCCGACCTCCTCCCGGCTGCTCCAAGTAGGAAAGGACGAAGCGTGAAACGCTGCGTCCGAACTGCCCTTCGTCCTCGGTGCCGAAGCGCGCGCGAACGCCGGGAGGCGCCTTGAAGCTGACGCCTCCGAGCCCGTACAGACCGTCGGGCGCGAGCGGTCCGACGATGCGGCTCACCTTCCAGCCGCTGGAAGCGAAGCGGTACACGTCGTTGTGGGCGTAGGCGGGCCATGCGTTGGCAATCAGCATGTAACCGTGCCCGGCGTCGCCGAACTCCCGCTGGAAGATGCGCCTCAGCGTGCCCGATACGAAGTCGCTGACGATGATCGAGTCGCCGAAGTGAGCGATGCGAGTGACCGCGCCCGCCTTGCCCAGGGCCGTCTCGGCGAGCGCGGCGTAGAAGCCGTCGAGCGCCTTGCCCGAGGCGTCCGTGAGAGGAAGCGGCGGCTCCTCCGTTTCGATGGGCGGCGCCACGAGTCCCGCCCGAGTGCCCTCGGGCGAGCGCTCCTCCGCTCGGTCGCTTTCGGGCTCGAGCGTGGCGGTGTTCTTCGATTCCGTTTCCAGCGTCGCCTCGCCGATCTCCTTCGGCGCCGTCGCCATCGGGGCGGTCGCCGCCGGCGCCTCCGGCCTCTGGCCGAAGAGCCGCAGCCGGGCCAGTCCCGGCACGAGCTCGATGGCGACCGCCAAGCCCATCAATGTGGCCACGGCGAGCGCGGGCTTTGCGAAGAGCGCGCTCCTGGCCCGGTCTACGACGGGACCGTCGACACGGAGAGGCGTCGCGCCGCTCGCCTCACTGGGCGGCGGCGGTGCGGGAGCGAAGAGTTCGGTGGCGGCCGAATCAGAACGGGCTGTCTCGGACGAGCGTTGCATTGGTGGCTGCGGAACGCGGAGGGGGCTTGGCGCCGCTCGGATTCGGTGCCTTGG
>DASWGX010000569.1:0-3350 GCA_036393455.1 Polyangiaceae bacterium | reverse complement strand
AGACGGCGGTGAGCGCCGTGCGCGCCGGCGCATACCACTTCTTGACCAAGCCTTTCCGTTCGAACGACGAAGTCGTCGTCACGGTAACCAAGGCCGCGGAACGTCGCCGCCTCATGGATCACACCGCGCAGCTGGAGCGCCGGCTCGAGCAAATGGAGAAGTTCGGCGAGCTCGTCGGCAATTCTCAGAAGATGCAGGAGGTGTATCGCCTGGCGATGGGCGTTGCTCCGACGGCGTCGACGGTGCTGATTCTGGGGGAAAGCGGCACGGGCAAAGAGCTGACCGCGCGGGCGATTCATAAACACTCGACGCGCTCGGAGCGCGCTTTCATCGCCGTCAACTGTTCGGCGATCCCCGTCGATCTCGTCGAGAGCGAGCTTTTCGGTCACGTTCGCGGCGCGTTCACCGGTGCCACGGCGACGCGCACCGGCCTCTTCGAAGCCGCCGACGGCGGCACGATTTTCCTCGACGAGGTAGGCGATCTTCCGGCACTGGCTCAGGTCAAGCTGCTGCGCGCGTTGCAGGAAGGGGAAGTCAAGCAGGTTGGTTCGAACGAGACGCGCAACGTCGACGTGCGCGTGGTCGCGGCCACCAACGTTGATCTGCGCGAGCGAATTGCGGTGGGAAGGTTTCGCGAGGATCTCTACTATCGCCTGAACGTGGTCGCCATCAACATGCCTCCGCTGCGCGAGCGACCCGAGGACGTCCCGCTCCTTGCGTACCACTTTCTGCAGAAGTACGCTGCGCGCGCGGGAAGCGAAGCTCGGCGCATCTCGCCGGACGCCATGCGTCTGATGCAGGAGCAGCCGTGGCCGGGCAACGTCCGGGAGCTCGAAAACGCCATCGAGCACGCGGTGGTTTTCTGCAAGAGCGTGGCGCTCGAGCCGCGCGACTTTCCCTTCTTCGAGCGCGCCGATCAGCCGCGCTCGAGTCGGGTCACGGTCCGAAATGACGGTCTGGACTCGCTGGTCGCGGGCGTCATCGACCTCCCTTTTCGCGAGGCGAAGCAGCGGGCGTTGGTCGCCTTTGAGACCGCTTACTTAACTGCTCTGCTCGAAAGGACGGGGGGAAACGTCTCGGAGGCGGCGCGCCAGGCGGGCCTCGACCGCTCGAATTTCCGGCGCACGGCGCGGCGCGCCGGACTCAAATGGCGCGACAGCGCCTCCGGCAACGCCTAGCATTTTTGGTAAGCTCCGCCCGATGCTGTTCGGCGGTCGCGTGATCCTCGTGCTCGTACTCGCGGTAACGAGTGTCCGCGTGGCATCGGCGGGCGACGCACCCCGCGTCACGGCACGGGCGGCACGCACGCTCACGCTGCAGCGCTGCCTCGAGCTCGCCGAGTGGAACTACCCGAAGGTTCGCCAAGCGCTGGCGCGCCTCGAGAAGAAGCGGGCCCAGCTCGACGAGGCGCACACTGCGCCGTTCAGCCGCTTTTCGGCTACCGCCGGCGCCGGGCTCGCTCCTACTGTTCGCGGCACCAACGTTTTCAGTCCGAACAGCGACGTGTCGCTGTCCTCGAACATGGCTTTCGCGTGGCAGTTCGGTGTTCAAGGCGTCGTGCCGCTATGGACGTTCGGAAAGATTGAAAGTCTCTGGGATGCCGCCGAGGCTCAGGTCGGCGTGGGGGAGCACGAGGTGAAAAAGGAACGCAATGACGTGCGCCTGGCAGTGCGGGAGGCGTACTACGGTGCGCAGCTCGCGCACGACTCGGCCTATCTGGTTCAAAGCGCCCTCAAGCGACTCGGGACGTACATCGCGAACCTCGAGCAGGGGGTACGAGACGGTAGCGGCGACGACATCGAGCTCGTGAAGGTGAAGATGTACAGCGCCGAGCTCGAGGCGCGCGAGAGCGAGGCGCTGCGCCAGCACCGCATCGCGCTTTTGGGCCTACGCTTCCTCACCGGAGTGAAAGGGGAGGTCGCGCTGCCCGACGAGCCGCTCAGGCGCTTGCCGCACTCGCTCGGGCCCGTCGAGCGCTACCTCGCGGCGGCGCGGCTGTTTCGGCCGGAGATCAACATGGCGCGGGCGGGGGTACTGGCGCGCAGCGCGCAGCTCGGGCTCTCCCGTGCGCGGCACTTCCCCGATTTCGGACTCGCCCTCAGCGCTTCGTTCACGCGCGCTCCCGAAGTCACCGATCAGAGAAATCCGTTCGTCCGCGATCCGGGCAACGTCTCCAGCTACGGGGCGGGGTTGGTACTGCACTGGGAGCTCGATTTCCTTCCGCAGGCGGCACGCGTGGCGCAGGCCCGGGCGGAGCTCGAGGAGATGCGGGCCACCGAGCGCCTCGCACTCGGCGGCGTGGCGGTCGAGGTGGAGAAGGCATTCGCACAGGCGCGTGACGCGGATCGGCGCCTCGACGCCCTGAGCCGCGCGACGGAGCTCGCCAAGCAGTGGTTGATCAAGGTCCAGCAAGGAATCGACGTGGGCACGATGGAGGATGAGGATCTGGTCGACCCTACAAAGGAATACGCCTTGAAGCGTTTCGCGCGGATGAGCGCCGTCTACGACTACAATCTGGCGATGGCGAAGCTCGCCCAAGTCACCGGTTGGGACGCAGTGCTGGCGGGCGAATGACCAGCGGACGGCGATGGGGCCCCTTGCCCTTCGCGCTCGCTATCTGGTCTAGGCGGTACCGGTGCGAAGCCGCCGCGCCTCTTCCTCGAGCCGCTTCTCGACGCTCGAAAGCCCGTTCTCGATCGACTCATTGATCATCGCCACGATGGTGGGCAGAGAGCCGCGCAAGGCCTCGTAATAGCGCTGTCGTTCGGTCGAGTGAACGATGGCCGGCGGGTAGCCGGCGCGAAGCAGAAGCAGGTTCATCATGAGCCGGGCGACCTTGCCGCTATCGATGGGGAAAGGAAAGACCCGCAGTAGATCGTAGTGAGCGCGGGCGGCGATGCGCACCGGGTGCTTGATCTTTTTCGGCTCCGGGCCGTTCAACCAGTCGACGACCTGACGCACTTTGTAGGCGATCTTGTCCGGCGCCGCGTACTCGTGGAAGTAGAGCCGGTGTTGGGGGATGTCCTTGCGATACTTGACGCTTTTCAAGTCGCCCTCGGACGGATGAAGCGTCAGGTAGATGCGCTTGATCAGATCGACGTTGACCGGGACACGCTTCTTTTCCGCGAGTTCGCGCACGAGCTCGATGGCCGCCTTGTGGCGGCGAATCTCTTCGCAAACCGGCTGCAAGCTCGAATCCGGAACCACCGTGACGCTGGGATCGAGTGCGGTCTTGAGCTCCTGAAAGGTGTAGACCACGCCTTCCAGTGCGCTGTCGTGGTGGATCCACGACATGTCGAAGCTGTCCTGATACTCGCGCTGGAACGGTTCCGACAGGGCCTGCAGTCGCT
>DASWGX010000568.1:0-4365 GCA_036393455.1 Polyangiaceae bacterium | reverse complement strand
CTGGAAACCGCGGCAGCGGGGCAGCGCGCCGAAGCGGGGTGTGATCGCCGTGTCGTGAATAGGCGCCGCCGCGAGCCGTCCAACCCCGTGGAGGCCCGTGCAGAAGCCGAGCAGGACAACGCGCTCGTCGATCGAATCCGGCAAGGCGAAAAGGACGCTTTTCGGGCCCTGGTCGAGCGCCATCATCGCCGCGCCTTCGCGATTGCCGTCGCCTTGGTGCGCAACGAGCAAGACGCGCTCGAGGTCGTTCAAGAGGCGTTTCTCAAAGTTCACCGCGGGCTCGACCGTTTTCACGGTGGTTCGACCTTTTTCACCTGGCTCTATCGTATCGTGACCAACGTGGCCATCGACTTCATGCGCAAGCCGGCGCGGCGTGAAGCCGAGCTCAACGAGAGCTCCGGGCTCGGTGCTCTGGTCTCGCGCGTCACCGGCGGCGACATGGCCGATCCGCTATGGGCGGCACGCCAGAGAGAGCTCAGGGAGCGCATCGCGCGCGAGCTCGACGCGCTGCCTCCCTATCATCGCGGCGTCATCATCATGCGCGAAGTGGAAGGCATGAGCTACGAAGAGATGGCGGACGCGATGCAGGTTTCGAAGGGCACGATCATGAGCCGGCTGTTTCACGCGCGACAAAAGCTCCAGCGCGCGCTCGGCGACTGCTATATCGAACAATTCGGGGAGCTCCCGGACGTCAAGGCGGCGAAGGGGTGACGCTTCCGACGACAACCGACGTCGTGCTGCTCCACGACGGTGAGATCGAGCCCGAGGACCGGCGCAAGGTGCTCGAAGGACTGGGCCGCACGGAGCGGCGTCACTTGCGCCAGCTCGCGGCCCTCTCCGAGATCGTACGCGAAGTGACCGGGCCGCGGGTGGAGCCTCCCGAAGACGCTGTGGATCGGATCGTCGCTTACGTCGCGGAGCGCAGAGCTCGCGAGCCCGTCCTCCTCGTCTCGGTGCCTGCGCCGCGCGGGAAGGTGCCAAAAATGGCAGCGCGCGGTCGCGCCGGCTTCTACGCCGGGCTGCTCGCGGTCGCCGCGGCAGTCGGCTTGTGGCTCGGAGGGCCCGTGCTTTCGGCGCCGGGAGCGCCCCCGCGCGCGAGCGCGCTCGGGGCGTCGACGCGCTCGCCCCCCTCCGCGGAGCCCGCGGCCATCGAGGCGGTGGATTTCGGTTCTGGGGAAGGCACGATTTTCGTGATTGAATCGGAAACCGGGCGGACTCCCGTGGTCTGGCTCCTCGACGGCGCCGGGGAAGCCGCTCAGGCTCATCCGCTATGAAAGCGAGTCTCGCCGCCGTCCTGGTCTTGAGTGAAATGCTGCTGCCGCGGGGCGGCTTCGCCGAACCGCTCGACAGCGCGCGCGCGTCTCCGGCGGACGGCGCCGAAGCGAAACCGAAGGTCGAGCAGCACTACGGCGTCAAGCTGATGGTGCTTCACGCCACGCACGGAAAAAAGGCCATCGACGAACGCATCGGGTCGATGCCGGAGCTCGAGAAGCCTCCCTTCTCGGCCTACGAGCGCTACGAGTTGCTCGTTCGCACGGAGCTGCCGCTGGTCCGGCAAGATCCGAAGCCGTTTCGTTTGCCGAACGGCCGCGTGCTCAAGACACGGCTACTCGAGGTATTACCCGACGACTACGTGCGCATCTCGGCCAGCGTGAACCAGCCGCGCGGGAAGGATTTTCTGCCACTCTTGGAGGTCAAGGCGCGCGTCGGACAAGTGTTCATCGTGGCCGGGCAGAGCTACAAGAAGGGGATCTTGGTGCTGGTCTTTCGACCCGTCAAAGCCGAGGCGGGAGAGCGATGACCCAGAGCAGCTTCGCCGCGTTCGGCTCTCGGCGATCGGTCTAGGGCCGAAGGGAGCTCGGTCGCGCCGCCAGGGGAAGCTCGACGCGAAACACCGTGCCGTGCCCGGGTTCGCTTTCGGCTTTCAGGGTGCCGCCGTGCGAGCGCACGATGTCGTTGACGATCGAAAGCCCGAGCCCGCTGCCCTGGCCGTCGCTCTTGGTCGTAAAGAAGGGCTCGAAGATTTGCGCGAGATCCTGTTTCGGGATGCCCACACCCTGGTCTGCGACGTCGACGACGACGGAGTCGCTCGCGGCACTCGTCGACGCCGTGATACGGAGCTCTCCTCCGTTCGCGCGCATGGCGTGCGCCGCGTTGGTGAAGAGGTTGACGAAAACCTGCGTGAGCTGCCCGCGGTTTCCGCGCACCGCCGGCAAAGCGTCGAGGTCGAGGGAAGTCACCTTCACGCCGCTCAGTTGTAACTCGTGCTCGCAGAAGACGAGCGCCTTCTGGACCACTTCTTGTAGGTCCACGGGCGCCGGCACGTTTCGGCTCGGACGCGCATAGGCTACGAGGTCGCGCGAAAACTTGAGGATGCGGTCCGCCGCCTCGCCGATGCGTCGTAGCCGCTCGAACTCGTCGGCGGCGTTCGGATCGCCTTCGGCGCGCGAGAGCGACCTACGCTTGAGATAGTCGGTGTACGCGATGATCGACGTCAAAGGGTTATTGAGCTCATGCACGAACCCAGCGACGATCTGCCCCAAGCTGGCCAGTTTTTCTGCCTGAATTACCTGGGCTCGGAGCGAATCGATCTGTTCCACGGGCCTTTGCGACGCGGCGAACGCGCGACCGTGGGAAAGCGCGGAGCACAGCGGTGACGCCGCTTGTTCGGCGAGCAGTATGACTTCCGTGTCGAGCTCGGCGTCGAAGCTCGCGACGTGCAGCGTCGACCCATAGCCGTCGCGTAGGTCCACGATGTGCTCGGCGGGGAGGCCGGAAAAAAGGCGCGTCGGATTGCTGCCCGCCGGATGGCCTCTGCCCGGCGGCAGCCGTTTCAGCACCAGCGGGGCTCGACCCGGCTCCACGACTACGCAGACGCCGATCGCGGCGTCCCCGGCGATCGGCTGAAAGCCGTCGAGAAACGCCTCCGCGATCGACGCAACGCCGGCCTGCAACGGCAGTCGACAGCTGAGCTCGAGCAAAGCCCCGAGCAGGTGCGACGGCGTTCTGGCGCGCGCCTCGGAAGTGACGTCCGCTTCCACGTCTTCCGGCGACGACGCCAGCTTCGACCGGTGCGTCAACTTGAGCTTCATCGACGTGCACCTTCCGTGTCGGAGCCCGAGCCGCTGGCCTTGTCGAGATCTACGATCTTGGCGCTTCCGACGTAGCTCTTCGTTTCGTACTTCGTAATCTTGCCGACCTTGCGGACGATCTCCGCCATGCGCTCGCTCTCGGTGATGATGATGGAAGCGGCGCGGGCGAGCCGCTCGTCCTCGCGAAGCCCGCGCAGCAAGAGCTCCGCGTAGCCGATGACGCTGGTGAGGGGCTGGTTCAGCTCGTGCGCCGCGGCTCCGGCCAGCTCCGCCACGATGGCTTGCTTTTCGCGCTCGCGAAGCTCTTCTTGCGCGTGTTCGAGCTGTGCCTCCATCAGCAGGCGCTGCCGGATATCGGTGAAAATACCGACCGAACCGATCGGCTCGCCGTTTTCCATTACCAGGGCCGCCGACAGCAGCACCGGGATCGCTTCCCCCGCGGAGTTCAGCATGTCGACGCGGAAATCCTCGAGCCTGCCGTAGCCGCTCGACTTCGGGTCGCGGATTTTGCGCATGACCTGGCGCGCCACGCCGGGGGGATACAGACGCTCCACCGCTACCTTTCCGAGAACCTCCGTCGGCGCGTGGCCGAAAATACGGGAGGCGGCACGGTTGAACAAGAGCACGCGGCCGCGCAGATCCGCCACGACGATGCCGTCGACAGAGCTGTCGATGACGCGCTCGAGGAATTCCTTCGTCTGCTTGAGCTCGATCGCTATTCTGCGCTCCCGCGAGACGTCGCGAAAGGTGAATAGAATGGCGTTGTCCTCGTGAAGCACGGAGCTGAAGCTGACGCTGATCGTGATTGGCTGGCCGCCGTGGGTGCGAAGCTCGAGGTCGACGCCGCGCGGGTACACGCCGTCACGGAAGCCTCGCAACAACCGCCCGGCGCGCCCGCGTTCGTGAGGGCTCAACAGTTGATCGATGCGCGAGCTCATCAGTTCCGTCTCGGAATAGCCCGTGATTTCGCGGGCGCGCGGATTCGTGAACAGGATTCGTCCTGGACGGTCGATCACGACCATGCCCTCGGCGGCGCTTTCGAAGAAATCCGCGTAGCGCTGGAAAAGCTGCACGCGCCGCTCGGCCTCGACGCGGGCGTGTGTCATTTGCCGAGTCTGATCGCGCAATGACTTGAGCATGCGAGCGTTGCGCAGGGCGATCGCGGTGGTATTCGCGATCGCCCGGAGTAGCGCGAGCTGGTGCTCGGGAAACGTCGTCGGTGCGCGAGCGCGCAGGAAGATGGCTCCCATCGCCTCGTGGTCGTGAAGTATCG
>DASWGX010000567.1:0-4640 GCA_036393455.1 Polyangiaceae bacterium | reverse complement strand
GCACCACGATTTCGAGATTGTTCGGATCGATGCGCGCCTCTTCCACGCCGGCTTCCAGCAGGAAGGCAGGGTCGCGTGCCAGGTACTGATCGAGTGGGGTGCTCGAGCACACGAGCACCGCAATGCTGGTAGAGCCACGCCGCCCGGCGCGGCCGAACCTTTGCCACAACCCGGCGACGGAGCCCGGGTAGCCGGCGCAGACCACGGCGTCCAAATCGCCGATATCGATGCCGAGCTCGAGCGCGTTGGTGGCCACGACGCACAAAATCTTTCCGTCGCGAAGACCGCGCTCGATGCTGCGCCGCGTCTCGGGAAGGTAGCCGCCCCGATACCCCATGATGGCTTCGGGCCCCGCGACGGCTCCGACGCGCTCTCGCAGGTACTTCAGCATGACCTCGACGGAGTTGCGCGAGGGGCCAAATACGATGCTGGGCACGCGCGCGCGGACCAAGTCCGACGCGAGGCGCACGCTTTCCTTCAACATGCTGCGGCGGATGCCGAGCTCTACGTTGACGACCGGCGGGTTGTACACGAAAAGCTGGCGCGCGGCCCGCGGCGCGCCGCTCTCGTCGATCAGGGTGACCTCGCCTTCTTCCACGCCGAGCAGACGTGCGGCATGCTCGCGCGGATTGCCGATCGTGGCGGTCGCGGCGATGAACGTCGGATCGGAGCCGTGAAAACGCGCGATGCGGCGGAGCCGGCTGAGCACATGCGACATGTGGGAGCCGAACACGCCGCGATACGTGTGCAGCTCGTCGAGCACGACGTAGCGGAGGTTCTCGAAGGTATCCGCCCAGCGTGCGTGGCTCGGCAGGATGCCCGAGTGGAGCATGTCGGGATTGGTCAGAAGGACGTTGGCCTGCTCGCGTGCGACGCGCCGTGCGCTGCCCGGCGTATCGCCGTCGTACACGACGGCCGAAAGGCCGAGGCCCGCGTCGTGGATCAGGGCTCGTAGATTGTGCTCTTGGTCGCGCGACAGCGCCTTGGTCGGATAGACGAAAAGGGCGCGCGCGCTCGGGTCAGCGGCGAGGGCCGTCAGCACGGGCAGGTTGAAGCAGAGGCTTTTCCCGCTGGCGGTCGGCGTCGCCAAGACGACGTGGCCGCCATCGAGAGCGCGCGCCACGGCCGCCACCTGGTGCGTGTAGAGACGGCCCTGGCCGCGCTGCGCGAGCGCGGCTCGAAGCGCGGGCGCGATACCGGGCGGCATGTCCGCGTACCGCGCCTCGGTGGAAGAGAAGCGCTTTTCCGCGGCGAGGCAGCGCCGCACGCTGCCCTCGCCAAGCCAGTTCGCGACGACGTCGTCGACGCCGGCGGGCGAGAGGAAGAGAGGGAAGGGCGAGGCCGAGGCCACGGGCCGGAGACTAAACAAATGTGCGGTGGCAGGCAATCGGAGCCGCGATTTTCCCAGCCTTTGGCTGGCTCGGCCGAATCACATGTCGTAACGATCCGGGAACCATGACCGAGTCCACCCACCCGGGTCCCGAGCTGGTTGGCGCCCCTCCGCCCCCCGACCCACCCGCCGAGGAGCGGCCCGCTGCAGCCGGCCCCGAAGAGCCGTCCGGCGCTCTGGTTCAGCCTTCGTTCTTGTTCTTCGGCTTGGTCGCCGGAGCGTCGCTCTTGGTCGATGTCATGACCAAGGCGTGGGCGCAGCTCGAGCTTTCGAAGCGCCTCCTCAGCGACCCCTCGATCGTTTTGATCGAAGACCACCTGTTCTTCACGCTTGCTTACAACAAGGGTGGCGCCTGGGGTCTCCTGCAGACGGCCGACGAGGGTATAAGAAAGCCGTTCTTCCTCGCCGTCAGCGTGCTCGCCATCGCGTTCATCGTGTCGCTCTATGGCAAACTTTCCAGGCATCAGCAGGCGCTCAAATGGGGCCTACCGCTGGTGCTCGGCGGCGCGCTCGGCAATCTTTCGGATCGTGTGGTGCGCAGCAGCGTGATCGATTTCATCGACTACCGCGCCGACTGGATCCTCGCCATGAACAAGCTGATTGCGAGCGCGTTTCCGAACTGGGGCGTTACCGATCACTGGCCCACCTTCAACGTCGCGGATATTTCGATCTGCGTGGGAGTGGGGTTGATGGCCGTCGACATGTTCACGTCGCGGCGCGGCGCGGCGGCGGAGCCCGTCGGTGCTCCGGTCCCCGGGGCCGACTTCAACGAGAAGCCCGGCGTCATCGCCAGCCCGGCAGGCTCGGACGCTGTCGCCACCGGTGAGGGCGCGCCGGTCGTCGGCGGTAACGGCGCGGCGCGGGACCCGAGCGCGTCGCAGAATCCCGCTGTCACCGAGGCTTCCGCGGGGAACGGGGCGGAACGAACGGATCGCGGCGCTCCCGCGGCCTAGTGCCGGAGCCGCTGCGGACGCGAATCGAGCGCGATGCACGGGCTACTGTTCGAGCTCTTCGGTGTCCCGTTTCCGAGCTACTTCGTGCTCCTGCTCACGGGGTTCCTGTTCGCGACCGTGATCGGCGCGCTCTGGGCCAAGCGCGTGGGGTTGAACCCCGACGTCATCGTCGATCTGGGCCTCGTCACGCTGATGGCCGGCGTGGCCGGCGCGCGCCTCCTGCACGTCTTCGCTGACGGATACTTCTGGGACTACGTCCACCTTTGCACCGATCCGAGCCAGGTCAGCTGGCCTATCACGATTCAAGAATGCATGCGTGTGCCGGACAACGACGTCGTCTCCGAGTGGCTCGGCTGCGCCGCGTTGGGCCCCGTCGGCACCTGGGACGCCATTGCCGGAGTGTGCCGGCCTCGTCATGCTGATTGTTGGGCCTGGGCACGCTTCTACGAAGGCGGGCTCGCTTACTACGGCGGTCTCGTCACCGCCTCGATTGCCGCGTGGTTCTTGCTGCGTGCCGACAAGTTCCCGTTCTGGAAAGCGGCGGACATGGCGGCCATGGTGATCCCACTCGGGCTCGGGTTCGGCCGCATGGGCTGTCTCTTGGCCGGCTGCTGTTTCGGGCGTCCCTGGGAGGCGCCGTTCGCAATCGGCTTCCCCGGGGGAAGCCCGGCGAGCGAGGCCCAGGCGCGCGGCGGGCTGCTCGACGCCGCTTCGCTTCCGTCGCTGCCCGTCCATGCGACCCAGATCTACGAGGCGGCCGGGTCGTTCGCTCTGGCCGGCTTCCTGATGCTCCATCTTCACGGCAAAAAGCGCTACGACGGGCAGGTCTTCGTCGTCTTCCTGATCGCTTATGCGGCGCTGCGCTTCGTGCTCGAGTTCTTCCGCGCCGACGATCGCGGCGAGCTTTTCGGCCTCAGCACCTCACAATGGCTCGGCATCGCCGTCGCCGCCGTGGCCGTCGTCATCCACGCCAAGCGCCGCGGACGGCTCGCCGCGGGCACCGCTGACGCCCCGGCCTGAGCCTCGGTCGACGCTGCGACTCGACGCAGCTCGGCGGAGCGGCTCAGAGCAGCTCCAGAAAGGCGAGCAGCGCGGCCTTCTCGTCGTCGCTCGAGCGCTCCAGCGCCGTCGTGTCGGGGACGCCGCTCGCGTCGTGGAAGAACGCGCCGGCGCCGAAGCGCGCGCGGTCGAGGACATCGACCAGGCTCTTGGCGCTGCCGTTGGTGAAGTAGGGGTACTTTTTGTACATCCTGCGGAGCGAAGGAACGCGCGCACCTCGGGCGTGAACGTACGGAACGACGCCGGTCTTCTGGTACGAATCCGAGCCCCAAACGAGCGCCCCTGCCTCGCTGAAGACGTGCTTCGACCATGCCTCGAACGCGACCCGGCTCTCGGAGTCGTCGCTCTGCAAGCGAGCTTCATGGCAACTCTCGCAGCGGTTCGCGAAGGCGCGCGCGCCGCGCGCCTCGAGAGCGTCGAAGGAGCTCCGGCTCGCCGCGCGTGGGTTCGGCAGGTGGGAAAAGCGCATCAGATAGCCGATGAACGCCTGGCGCAGCTCGCCGGGAAAGAACGTCGATTGGCCGAGGTCGAGCTCGCGGAGCCAGCGGTGTTCGCCGGACCTCAGCGTAAACCAGGGGCTCTGTCCGCTGTTCGCGCCGGCGACGCGGAACTCGTGGTGCGCCACTTCGGTCAGGTCTTCGTCGAGGGCGCGCGAAAAGTACGGCGCGTTGTTGAAGAGTCCCAGTAGCGGTTTGGTGGTGGCGTGCACCTTGCCGCGGCCGGTGTAGTGCGTGCGGCCGTCGACGTAGCCCTCGAAATGGCAGGTCTCGCAGGTGAAACGGGAGAGGGGACCCTCCGACCGATTGGCGGGAGCGATCAATGTGGTGAACAAGAGAGCTTCCCCCAGCCGCTCGTCGTCGGCTCGGGGCGCGGGTGCGGCAACGGGGACGACTTCGCTCGCGCCGCCGTCGCGCAGCGTCACCCAGGCGTCGAGTAGAGGGTTGGCAATCACGTAGCCGTCGCTGAAGCGGGCTAGATCGGCGCTGCCCGGCGGAAGCTCGAAAGCGTGCACTTTGTGGAGCTCGAAATCGGAATCGAAAGAAGCGCGGAGCGCGCGGGAGCCGCCGTAGCCCGTCACGAGCACGCTGATTTCTCCGTCGGCGACGCGCATGTCGAGGGCTTTCGGCGTGACCACGCGATGGTCGGAAGTATTCAGGGCCGCCCGCGCCGTAACCTTTCCAGAAGCATCGAGCTCGTAAAGATACAGGAACGAGTCGACGTAGCCGAAGGAGCCGATG
>DASWGX010000566.1:0-9929 GCA_036393455.1 Polyangiaceae bacterium | reverse complement strand
CTGCAAGAGGTAGGGCTCGTACACTTCTTCGATGGTATCGCGGGGCTCGGCGATGGCGGCCGCCAGGGTCTCTACCCCGACGGGCCCGCCGTCGTAGTGCTCGACCAGGATCGAGAGCAGCCTCCGATCGATTTCGTCGAGGCCCATGGGGTCCACTTCGAGGCGCTCGCAAGTCAGCTTCACGATGTCAGAATCGATGCGTCCGTCGCCGTGAACCTCGGCGAAATCACGCGCGCGCCGCACCAGCCGGTTCGCGACGCGGGGCGTTCCCCGCGCGCGCGCCGCAAGCTCGGCGGCTCCGGTGTCGTCGCACGGAACCCCGAGCAATTTCGCGCTGCGCAGCACGATGCGCTTCAGATCTTCCGGCGGGTAGAAGTCGAGCCGCAGCGTCACGCCGAAACGCTCGTGCAGCGGCTTGGTCAAGAGCCCGGTTCGCGTCGTCGCGCCGACGAGCGTGAACGGTTTCAGAGCCAGCGGTAGAGACTCGGCGTAGGCGCCTTCTCCCATCATGACGTCGATGCGGAAGTCTTCGACCGCGGGGTACAATGCTTCTTCGACCGGCGCGCTGAGCCGGTGGATTTCATCGATGAACAGGATGTCGGACCGGCCGAGCCGGGTCAAAAGACCGGTCAGCACTCCCTTGTGCTCGATCGCCGGACCGCTGGTCACGTAGAGCTCCGCTTCCATCTCTTTCGCGAGAATGTGCGCCAGCGTCGTCTTGCCGAGGCCCGGCGGACCGCAGAACAGAATGTGATCGAGGGGCTCGCCGCGTCGTTTCGCGGCCTGCACGTAGACGCGCAGGTTTTCGCGATGACGGTTCTGACCGACGAAGTCGTCGAGGGATTCGGGGCGGAAGAGCCGATCGAAGCGCTGATCGTCCTCGCCGCCCTGCGCCGTGACGACGCGGGCTTCCGCGGGAGTGGAGTCGGTCGTTCGTCGGCTCATTTCGCCTCGGAGCCGGCGACTCTACCCCAACTCCGGGTGTCCTGCCGAGCTTGCGCCGCCCGCGCGCCTCGCCGAATATGGTTGGGATGTTGCGGTGGGTCGCTTGCGCTCTCGGCGTGCTGGCTCAGGTTCTGGCGTTCGGCGGCCCGAGCCGGGCCGAAGCGCCCGGGCCGCGCCAAGACGAAGCGCCGCAGCGGATTTGGGCCGACGCCAGGATGGCCTGGATCTATCCCGAGCCCCGTCGCGCGGGCCACCCGGTAGGCTACGTGCGCGCAGGCGCGTCGCTCGCGCTGCGCTCGCCCGAACCGACCCGAACGCGCGACTGTCCGGGCGGATACTTCGCGGTCGCTCCGCTCGGCTACCTGTGCCTCGATCGGCACACGTCGCTTGCCGCGACACGCTACAGCAACAGCATGGGGCTCACGCTGCCGCGCGGCGGGGCGCTGCCCTACGACTACGCTTTCTCCGACGGAACGCCGATGTATTGGCGGGTTCCGAATCGGTCCGAGTGGGAAAGACGCGAGGCGCTTTTCGGACCAGCAGGCCGCCCTCGCGGAGCGTTCGCTGGGCACGGTCACGAGCAGCTCGCCCGTTCGGCGCCAATCGAGCCGGAGCATGCGGTCCCTGCGTTCCTGATCGACGGCGGCTCGGCGTTCCGCGAAAAGGAAAGCCGCATCGAGCGACGCAAGATGCCGTTCGGTTCGATGCTCGCCTACGGCCGGTCGTTCCCCGCGGCGGGTCGCACATGGCTTTTGAGCTCGGATGGAACGGTCGTTCCCGCCGAACGCGTGCGGAAGTTCCAGCCTTCCGAGTTTCACGGTGTCGCGCTCGGTGGCGCCGTGCGCTTGCCGCTGGCTTGGGTCAAAAGAACGGCGAAGCCGAAGTACCGCCGGGGCTCGCAGGGAAAATTCGTGCGCACCGGCGCCGTCTGGGCCAAGCAGACCTTCGTCACGCTCGACTCGGCCGAGTCCATGGCCGGCGAGTATCTGAAAACCACGCACCGAGACGGCGATACTCCGCTTTTCATTGCCGCGAGCGACGCCGTGGTGGTGGACGAGCGGGAGAAGTTGCCGTGGGGCATCGAACCGCGCGACCGCTGGCTCTTCGTCAGCATCACGCGGGGGGTCTTGGTAGCCTACGAGGGGACCCGGGCCGTGTTCACGACCCTGGTTTCCCCCGGCTTGGGCGGCGTTCCGCTGCCGGGGCGAGACCCGGTCGAGTTCAGCACGACACCGCTCGGGCACTACCGCATGAAGTTCAAGCACCTGACGGACGACATGAGTCCAGAGCACGGAGACCAGCGCAGCTACTGGCTAGCGGACGTTCCCTACGCTCAATACTTCGATCAGCCCTTCGCGATTCACGTGAGCTACTGGCACGACAGCTTCGGCGAACCGATGAGCGCCGGTTGCATCAACGTCTCGCCGCGCGACGGCAAGTGGCTCTTCGACTTCACCGATCCGCCGCTGCCCGCCGGGTGGCATGGAGTTCAGGCAGGGTTCGGCAATCCCAAAGGTACCTGGGTCGTCATCGTCCGCTAGCCCGCAGGCCCTCGAGCCTGGGGGGTGCCGAGCGCGCTCTTCGGCAGGTAGATGCGCACCACCGGGTAGCCGTTGCTCTGTTCGAGTACGCTGACGCTACCTCGGTGCAGCTCGATCACCGATCGGGAAAGGCGGAGCCCGAGCGCGTGCCCGCGATGCTCGCCGGCGCCCGGCTGGCGTCCCGGGTCGAGCGTCGCCTGGATTTGGCGCGCCGTGCTCGTGTGGCTCGGAATCTCGATTTCGATCAGGATTCCGTTGCCGTGAGCCCGCCCTAGGATCCGCACGGACTGTTCGGCCGTGCGAATCGCGTGGCCGATGAAGCTGCCGAGGGCGCGCGGCATGCGCACGAGATCGACGCACAGCTCGATACCCGGATCGCCGAGCTCGCAAATGACATCGACCGGGTGTTCGGAGGCGAGATCCTTGCCCTTCTCGATTGCCGCCTGGAGCAAGGGCTCCAGAGCCTGATAGTCGAGCACCAGCGTCAGCTGACCCGCTTCGACCCGAGCCGCGTCGAGGATGGTCTCGATCAGCGCCAAGAGCTCCCGGCCGCGACGCTCGATGAGATCGAGGCTCTCGGCTTGCCCCGGGGTGGTGATCTCGCGCTCTCGCACCAGGCCCGTGAAGCCGAGGATGGCGTTGAGCGGGCTTTTCAGATCGTGGCTCACACTGGCCAGGAATAGACCGCGAGTGCGCGTCGCGGCCTCGCGCGCCGCTATCGAACGGGCCTGTGCTTCGGCGAAGACGCGAAAGCGCTCGGCCAGGCGCTCGATCGCGGTTCCGAGCTGCGCCACGACGCGGAAGCGCGCCGGCCGCGCGAAGGCCATGCCGCCGCTCAGCACGGTATCGGTGCCGAGCACCTGGACCCGGTGCGTCGCGTTGAACAAGTCGCGGTTGAAGGCTCGCCCCATCCACACCCCGAGCGCCGCCGTGACGGCGACGGCAACGAGCATCGCGAGCGCGTGCAGCGGGCTGAGAGCCTCCACCGTCGAGCCCCGGAACGATACCTGCGCGCCGCCCTGGTCGAGCGGCGTGAACAGGGCCACCATGCCGTCGGGACTTCGCTCCGTGTGATATCCGACGTCTTCGTCCAGTAAGCGAATCGAAAAGCCGAGCTCCTCGGCGCGTCGCATCGCGGCGCTCAACCCGGCGCCGGCGCCGTCGCTCTGGCTTTGCTCGAGCGCCGTGCGCGCGAGCGCGCGCGCCGTTTCTTCGCGATCGCGTTCATCAGCGCGGCGCAAGTAGGCGCTGACGATCAGCGCGGCCCCCAGCGTCACGAAGAGCACGGGTGTCACCAGCGCCGCGAGCATGCGCGGAGAAGTCCGGTCGCGGTGGAGTCTATCGTCGTCGGACTGCTGAATGAGCTCGTGCATCGCCTCCGGCGGAGCGAGCTCGAGCGCGCGGATGAACGCGGTTCTGAGGAGCACGAAGAGCGGCAGAGCGGCCGTCGCGACGATCACGGTCCCGAGCAGACAGAGCGAGGACCCGGTGGTCAGGTCGAGCACCGGCGGGCGCGAGACGGTAGTGAAGAAGCAGAGGCCGGCCATGGTGGGGATGAGCCAGCCGAAGACCAGACGAGGCGGCTCGGCTTCCAAGCGGCCGAGGTCCACCGCGTCGAAGGACGCGGAGCTCAGGGTGAGGCCGCACAGCACCTGGCGATGCCGCGACATTCGCAGCCACGCGTGCAGTTGAGCGACGAGGCCGCCGCCCACGACGCCGAACACCACCGCACTCGACCCATGGCGGGCGGCCCAGCCGCTCAAGAGCAGAAGGTGCGGAGCCAGCGCCGCCGAGACGCCGCTCGTCACCAGCGTAAAGAGCGCTTGATATCCGTGGACGCGCGCGGCGAGGCGAACCGGGACGTCGGTCATACGCTCACCGGTCTGCGACTGGCGCTCGCCGCCGAGGTGAGCTCGCTGCGCGGCCTCGAGGGCCGAACCGGACCGGGTTCGCGCGGCAGCGTGATGATGAACGTCGCACCGTGCCCGAGCTCGCTGAACAGCAGGATGTCGCCGCCGTGCATGTGGACCAGGCGGCGAGTGATCGCGAGCCCGAGCCCGGTGCCGCCCAGCTGCGCGCTGAGCTCACCGGACTGCCGGTACTCCTCGAATATGGTCTCTTGTTCTTCGTGCGCGATGCCCGGTCCGGTATCCGTGACGAAGATGCGCGCGCCCCGCCGTGCAGCTTCCACGCGCACGAGCACGCGACCTTCCGGCGTGAACTTCACGCCGTTGCCGACTACGTTGCCGAGGATCTGCCGGACCCTGCGCGGATCGGCGTAGGCCAGGGCGTGGTCGCCTTCGAGCTCGATCCGGAGCGCCTTCATCGCCGCGGTAACGCGCGCTTCACGCACCACGTCCTCTGCGATGGGATAGAGGTCCACCATGCGCCGGCTCAGCGTGAGCTCTCCCGACTCCAGCGCGGAAAGATCCAGGATGTCGTCGATCAGAGCCCGCAGATGCTCGCCGCTCGTGCGCACCAGCCCCAGATTTTCTTCTGCCTCGGCGCTGATCGGGCCGTCCACTTCGCTCAAGAGCACGTCGGTGAATCCCAAAATGGCGTTGAGCGGTGTTCTGAGCTCGTGGCTCAGCGCGGCCAGAAATGCGCTGCGATCGCGATCGTAGGCTTCCACGCCTGCTAGATCCTGCCGATAGACGCGCTCCGCCGCGGCGAAGCGCTCGTGCAGCGCGTTGAAAGCGTCCGTGAGCTTGCCGACCTGGTCGAGCGACAGGACCGGAACCGGCCGTCCTCCCGGTTGCGCCTCGCGCGCCATCTCTTCGATTCGATGCCGGACGAACGTCACGTCGGCGTGAGCGTCGCGCGCCTGGGCGAAGGCGACGAGCGCGGCCACTCCGATGAGCATCGCCGCCAGGGCCGCCACCGACGTTACCATGGAGCCGGTGGCGAACGGTGTCTCCGGCGCGCGCACCAGCGCGACCACGTAAAGGCGCGCCAGCGGCGTCTGGAGCCGCTCGACGTGATAGCGCGCGCGGCCGAGCGAGCTCGTGAAATGTCCGCTCCCGCCGGCGATGAGCTCGAGGATGTCGGCACGCGTGGGGGCGTGCATGCTCCCGTCGACGCGCAGGCTGCCGTCTTCCGCCACCAGCAGGATCTCTGCGCCGGAACGACGCGCCGCGCGCTCGATCAAGGGGGCCCTCCGCGCGACGCCCGCGGTGCGAAGCCTTTCGGCCAGCGTGACCGCCAGAAGCTCGGAACGCAGCGCCGCCGCTTCGTCGCTCTGGCGGCGCAGCTCATGAACTCCGAGCGCCCCGAGCCCGGCCGCCGCGACGAGGCCGACGCAGGCGACCAGCGCCGGGGCCAACGCCAAAAACGGAATCTTGCGCCGATACGGAGGCACCGCGCTTAGGCTACCCCCGCTCTCGAGCCCGTTAAAGAGCGCCGTGGAATCCGGCGCCGCCTGCGGCTTTCACGGGTCGGTGGACAGCTTCGCGAACACGGCGTGATCGAGCCAGCGCGTGCCCACGAATTCGGCCTGGCGCGCGACGCCTTCGAAGCGGAAGCCGAGCCGGGCGATCACGCGCAGGCTCGCATAGTTGTCGGTGGCGGCCGCGCAGCGTATTCGGTGCACGCCCATCGAGGCGATCGCAAAGCCGATACACGCCTGCGCGGCTTCCGTCATCAAGCCGCGGCCCGTCGCCTCGCGGCGCAGCCAGTAGCCGAGCTCGCAGGAGCGGTGCAGGTGCACACAGGAGTCTAGACCGACCACGCCGTAAAATTCCCTGGTTTGGCGGTTTCGAATCGCCAAGCGCACCGCGCGTCCTGCGTCCCAGTCGGCGGCGCAAGCCTCGGCGTAGCGCTGGCTCGCCTCGAGCGTGTTGTTGAACGGTACCCAGGGTAGCCAGCGCTCCAAGTGCCAGCGCGAGCCGTCGACGGCCTCCCACAAGTCCGTCGCGTCCGAGCCGTCGATCGGTAAAAGCACTATCCGTTCGGTCTGTGCCGGCGCCTTTCGCGCCGAGGCTCGCGAAGGGATCGAGAGCATGGGCGGTACGGCGACGTGAGTCATGTTCACTCGGGCGAGAGTCATTCGATACAGGGCATGCTAGCCGCACTCCGCGCGGAGCACGAAGGCTTCCAGATGGCCGGCTTCGTAGTCCCGAAACGTGACGTACCACTGACCTTCCCCCGGTCCGGCCGTCAGGGCGGGATACGGCTGAAAGCCGCTGACGCGGCCGAGGACGCTCGGGCGGTCGAGTCCGTCGCGCGTCACCTTGGCCATGCGCACGCGTCCGCCTTCGAACCAGGCGATGGCGGTGCTGCCGTCCTCGGCCATTCCCAGCGTCGGTCGGGAGCCCTTGGACGCGAACTCGCGATGCCAGATGGTCTGACCGCTCTCCCGATCGATGAAGGCGGCGAACGCGCCCGCGGTCTCGTCGTCCCAGACCGCGAAGCAGCCGGCGTCGTTGCAAGTGATGCGGGCCTGGGCGTTTTTGCCTTGCTCCGCGCTCACCGGGCTGAGGACGCCGACGTGGTGGCGGGTTCCGCCGGCCGCAGCCTGCGCTCGAGCATCTTCGCTGCCGGGGGCGGCTGCTTTTGGGCGCGGCTGTTTGGTGCTCGGCAGGCCGCTCTCCAGATCTTTGTCGTCCAGGCGCACGCGCAGCAGCATGATCCGCTGGTTCTTCGGTCCTTGCTCGTGAGAGAAGATGATGTTCAGGTGTCCGTGCGCCACGGCGACGTCGGGCCGGTTCGCGGAGCCTGCCACCGGTGAGTCCGCGAACGCAGTCAGCCTCACTGCCTCCCGTTCGGGCTCGAGGTTCGCGTTCAGCGGTAGCGCCATCAGATCGGTCGTGCCGTCGTCGAGCTCCTGCTCCCAGACGGCCCAGAAGGTATCGCTTTCCCTGGGCGCCAGCGCCGGGAAGAATTGGTGCTTGCGGCTGCGAGAGATCAAGCGCGCCGGACCCGCGATGGCGCCGTCGGCTTTCAAGAGCCGGACGTAGACTCCCGGCCGATCTCCGGCGCTGTCCCAATAGATGAACGCGAGGCGATCGCCCGCGCTCTGCAGCTGCGGGTGCCGCACTGCCTGCGACTCGGGGGTGATGAGCTTCGGTTGCGTTACGCGCCGCAGTGATTCGTCGAGGAGCACCGAGAACGCCTGCCGGCGTGTCTTGTCTTGATGATTGTCCACCCATGCGACGACGACGCCCGTTTCCGTCCACGCCAGCGTGGGTCGCGACGTGGGTTCCACCATCGGGAACGGTCTGGGTCGCCCGATGCCGTTGACCCGGCACTTCGCGTCTTTCTGCACGAGCCCGATGCTCGCCTGCGACAGCAGCGAACGGGCCACGGGGTGCCCGCCGTTCTTGAACGCTTCCTGGAACAGCTCCATCGCTTTTTCCCGGTGTCCGCGCGCGAGCCAGTCTTGCGCCGCCGCTATTTGCAGCGCGAAAGGCTCGTGCTCCAGAGGTTTCCGGTCTCGCGCCGGGACCAAGCTGTCGTCGGAGCCGAAATCGGCGGCGTTCCCGGTCGGATGGATCACGTAGAGCCAAACGGCGTAACCGGCGAGGGCGAGCGCGGCTACGACGAACAAGGACATGAGCGCCCCGGACGACGACTTCTGCGGTCCGGCGGAGGCCGTGGCGACCGGGGCTTGCGGCACCGGCGAAGGATGCGCGGCCGGCGCGGGACGCTCTTCGGCATGGATTGGAGCGGACAAGAGCTCGTCGACCCCCAGTGCAGCGGGGTCCAGGAGCCGCCGGTTCGGCGTCGGGATGCGAGTGGCGGCGAGCGTCGCGGCGAGCGTGTCGGCGAACTCCCGTGCCGTCTGGAAGCGCTCGCTCGCCGTGCGGTTCAGCGCGCGCGCGAACCACGCGTCGAACGCGGGCGGCAGATCCGACCTGAGCTTCGAAGGTTGCGGTAGCGGCGCGCTGGCGATCTGCGCGAGGATCATCGCGACGCCCTGATCCACGTTCCACACGGTGTGTCCGGTGAGACATTCGTACACGATGCAGCCGAGCGCCCAGAGATCCGCCCGATGGTCCACCGCGCCCTGGCCTTTTGCCTGCTCCGGGCTCATGTACGCAGGCGTGCCGAAGAGCGCGCCCTCCCGCGTCAATCTGGCCGTTTTGGCGTCGCCCTCGGTGGGTTCGTAGAACTTCGCGAGGCCGAAATCCAGGATCTTGGCGAGCTGGCTTCCCTCCTCGTCCAGCGTGAGGAAAATGTTCTCCGGCTTGAGGTCGCGGTGCACGATGTTGCTCTCGTGAGCCCTCTGAAGGCCGCGTGCGACGTGCGTGGCGATCGTCAACGTCGTTCTCACGTCCAGGCGACGCACTCGCGTCATCATGTCGTACAGACTCTCGCCTTCGAGCAGCTCCATCACCAGGAAGGGACGCTCGTCGTACATCCCGGAATCGTAGACGTCGCAGATGTACGGGCTTCGCATCGATGCAGCCGCTCTCGCTTCGCGGATGAACCGCTCGCGGACGACGCGCGAGGTGATGAGCTCTGCCGCCAGGATCTTCACCGCGACGCGCTTGCCGATGTCCACGTTCTCTGCTTCGTAGACGGCCGCCATACCGCCGCGTCCGATCTCGCGCGTGACCCGGAACTTCCCTTCGATGACGGTGCCGGCAGGGATCTTCGACTGGTTGCTGGCAGCCATTTCTAGCGAGTCGGGGCGAGCTCAACGTCAGCGGGAAAGCCGCCAGGAGCGCGGCGACACTGATGCCGTGCCGAGCTCCGAAGCGAGCGGCCGAGAGTATGCCAAGAGGCGCCCGCCGGGTGGGCAAGACCCCCCGGCGCCGCGCAGCGCAAGAGAGCTGCGATTCAGCCGGCCGGTCGTCTGGAGCCTTTTCTGGTAGGTGCACGGCTTCGCCGATCCGCCGAATGGACGCTCATATTGGCGCGAAGTGACCCGGAAACACTCTAGAAACACGCGCCCCGCTACTCCCAGGGTCGCGCTCGTCCCGAGCGCGGATCCCCAACCGAAGCAGTCCCACGAGCGGTGCCCCCGAGCTCAGGAGGGGTGGCTTCGCCCGCCGGGCGCGCCGCACCTAGAGCCAAGTGCCCCTTACCCAGGAGAGGCAAATGAAAAAAGTCGAGGCAATCATCAAGCCGTTCAAGCTGGACGAGGTCAAGGATGCCTTGTCGGAAGTCGGAATCCAGGGCATGACGGTCACCGAAGTCAAAGGTTTCGGTCGAACCGGAGGCAAGAAAGAAGTCTATCGCGGGTCCGCGTACGTCGTGGACTTCGTGCCGAAGGTGAAGCTCGAAATCGTCGTGCCGGACGACATGGCCCAGCAGGTCATCGATGCCATCGAGAAGAGCGCCAAGACGGGAAGGATCGGCGACGGAAAGATCTTCGTCGTTCCTGTCGACGAGGCCGTGCGCATCCGGACCGGCGAGCGAGCGAACGAAGCCATCTGATGCGCGCGAAGGTCAAGTGAGAAGGAGACAGTAGGAAATGGATGCGAAGCAAGCAATCGAGCT
>DASWGX010000565.1:0-9387 GCA_036393455.1 Polyangiaceae bacterium | reverse complement strand
CGCCAGCGCGATGGCGTAAGCCCGAGCCTTGTCGGCAAGCGTCTGCCGCGCGGCACCTTCGGCGCTGTTGAGCGCCGCTGACGCAGCGCTCTTTCGGGCTTGCTGCCTGAGCTGGGCCTCGCCGATGCGAGTGCGGGCGATGAGCTTCACCAACTCCAGCGCGAGCTGATAGGCGATGAGCTTGTGGTGGGGAAGAACATTAGTGGAAGGTAGCGGGAGCGTCATGCCCCCCATCGCGCAGACGGCGTGACGGTGCCCCGCCATCCCCCGCCGTACCTCGCGGCACCGGCGCGCCGTGTGCGCGCTTCCGGCAGGACGCTCCCGCTATACCTTCCACCGCTGCCCCGCTCCCGCTCACTCGCTCCGGAGCCGCTCAACCGCTCGCCCGCTCCCGCTCGCCCGCTCCCGATTACTCCCTCCCGCTCCCGCTCAACCGCTCCCGCTCCCGATTACTCCCCCCCGCTCCCGCTCGCCCGCTCCCGCTCGCCCGCTCCCGCTCGCCCGCCCCCGCTCCCGCTCCCGTTCCACCATCCAGACCGCCGCCCTAAGCCGGCGTAGCCGGAACCAAAAAAGGAAGTCTCGGCACTGGGCTGTCAGGTATCAGGTATCAGGCGTCAGTCCGACTCGGCCTTCAGCGACTGAATGAAACGGTAGAGCATGCGTGCATGGCCTCATCAAGCGCATCGGCCACCGGTACAAGTACTACCTCACCGAGCTAGGTCGCCGAGCGGTCCCTACCGGCCTCAAGCTCCGCGAGCTCTTCGTGCTGTCGCAGCTCGCCTCGCCTGTGACCAGCCACGCCGCTTCTGGCTGACGGCTGACAGCTGATTGCTGACAGCCAGGGGAGACAGCGACGATTTCTGCCAAACTTGGTCAAGATCGTACCGCTAAGCTCCTATTGACGTCGCTGCCTCAACCTATCGACCCCCATCGCCACGACGATGATGACACCCGTCGCAATCTCCTGAACCCAGTTCGGTAGTCCCACGTGCGTCGAGCCGGTCTTTATCACCGTGAGCAAGGCCGCGCCGAGCAGCGTCCCCACGACCGAGCCCTGTCCGCCGGCGAGCGAGCCTCCGCCGATCACGACCGCGGCGATCACTTCGAGCTCGAGGCCGATCGAGTCGGTGGGGTCGCCGACGGTGAGCGTCGCGAACTCGAGCAGGCCGGCAAGGCCGCACGCGAGGCCGCCGAGCCCATAGACTATCACGGTGACGCGGGGTACCGGCACGCCGCACAAGCGCGCCGTCAAGACGTTCGAGCCGGTCGCGACGATGTGGCGGCCGAGCTTGGTGTAGTTGACGAGCGCGGCGGCGAGCGCGGCGACGAACAGTAAGAGCCAGACGCCCCACGGTACGAGCTGAAACGATCGCTCCGGCGGTACCACGGCCATCCACGCGTCCAGGCCTTGGGGATCGGCGTCGACCTTTTGTTCGTCCGCGATGCCCTTGGCGGCCCCGCGCAGCACGCTCATGGTGCCGAGCGTCACGATGAAGGGCGTGATCTTGAGCCAGTTGACCAGGCTTCCATTGATGACGCCCGCGGCGACCGCCACGGCCACGCCGGCGAGCGCCGCGGCGCCGGGGCCGAGGCCGCTTTCGAGCGCGCGGGCGATCACGACCGTGGTCAGGGCTACCGACGAGCCGACGCTGAGGTCGATGCCGCCGTGCACCATGACGAGCGTCATGCCGACGGCGGTGACGCCGACGACGGCGGTTTGCCGCGCCATGGTCACGAGATTGATGCCGCGCGCGAAGGTGTCCGGCGTCAGCGCGACGAACAGGGCGTAGGTCGCGATGAGCGCGACGAGCGGTCCGAGCCAGGGCTTTTGGAGCCAGGGCTTGAGCGAGGAAAGGTTCACCCGGCCGCTCCCGTGGCTTCGACGAGGAGGCCGTGCTCGGTGACGTCGCCCGCGGCGTGCACCGGGCCGAGCCGCCCACGGCGCATGACGGCGACGCGGTCGCATACGCCGAGGAGCTCCGGCAAGTAGCTCGAGACGAGCAGCACGGCCTTGCCGCGTGCCGCGAGCGCGTCGATGACGCCGTAGACGTCGGCGCGGCTCGCCACGTCGATGCCGCGCGTCGGTTCGTCGAGCAAGTAGACGTCCACGTCGTGGTAGAGCAGCCGCGCAAGCGCCAGCTTCTGCTGATTGCCGCCGCTCAGATCGCGCGCCGGCTGCTCCGGGTCGCGGCAGCGAATTCTGAGCCGTTCGATGAAGCTCCGCGTGACGGCTTGCGCGCGCCGCGGCAAGACGACGCCGAAGGGGCCGAGGCCGTCGAGGCGGCTCAGCGTCAGGTTGTCCGTCAAGCTGAGCGATTCGGCGAGGCCTTCTTGCTTGCGGTCCTCGCTCAGCATGCCCACGCCCTCTGCGAGACGCCGCGCCGGCGACGCGGGGCCGACGAAGGCGCCTACGCGAACCTTGCCGGAACGGACTTCGTCGAGGCCGAACACGGCGCGCAAGAGCTCGGTGCGGCCGGAACCGAGCAATCCCGCGATGCCGAGCACTTCGCCGCGATGCAGCGTGAGCGTCGCCGAGCGAGGGAGCCGCTCGCCCGCGAGCTCTTCGATGCGTACGATAGGCTCGCCCGGCGTGCGCTCGGAGCGCGTGAACACCTGTTCCACGCGACGCCCCGCCATGAGCTCGACGAGCCGATCGAGCGTCGTGTCGCCCATCGTGCCGGAGGCTACGCTTTGTCCGTCGCGCAGCACCGTGTAACGGTCCGCGATGCGCTCGACTTCTTCGAGGAAGTGCGAGATGTAGAGGATGCAGATGCCGCGGCGCTTGAGGCCGCCGACGACCTCGAACAGCCGTTCGGCGTCGTCGGCGGGAAGGCTGCTCGTGGGTTCGTCGAGGATCAGCACGCGGCACTCGGATTGGGCGAGCGCGCGCGCCAGGGCGACCAGCTGGCGCTCGCTCGGGCTCAGCTTGCCGACGAGCGTGGTCGGCTCGAGACGCCTGCTTTCGCCCGGTGCCTCGACCAGGGCGAGCGCCGCGTCGGTGCGCCGGCGCGCCTCACGGCGATCGACGAAGACGCCCGTCGCTACGGGCTCGAGCCCCAAGAGCACGTTGTCCTCGACGCTCAGATGAGGGCAGAGCAGCGGCTCCTGGTAGACCATCGCGACGCCCGCGTCGCGCGCGGCGATCGGCCCTCGTACGTCGAAGGGGCGCGCATCCAAGAGGATGCGACCGCTGTCCAAGCGAAGCGCACCAGCCAAGATCTTCATCAGCGTGCTCTTGCCGGCCCCGTTCTCGCCGAGCACCGCGTGGACCTCTCCCGCCTCGGCGTGGAGCTCGACGCCGTCGAGCGCGAGCGTCGCGCCGAACCGCTTCTTGACCCCTGCGACGACGAGTCGGCTCATGTCGGCTCAACGGCTCGAACGGATGCGTCCCGGATTCAGGTCCCCTTGCCGAGCCACTTGTCGAGGTCCGGGGTCAGCAGCCGCTTCGAATCCGGTTCGTTCATGTTGTCGGGCGTGATCAAACGAGATCCGGTGTCGAGGCGAGCGGGCACTTTCTTTCCCTGGAGATGCTCGGTCAGCGTCTTCACCGCGAGATAGCCCATGGTGAACGGGTCCTGCAGCACGAGCCCGTGAAGGTCGCCCTTTTTGAGTCCCTCCACCAGCTTGTCGGAAGAGTCGAAGCCGATGAAGACCGGTTTGTCCTTCAAGCCAGCCTTCTGCAACGCGAGCAACATGCCGAACGTCGTCGATTCGTTGGGACAGAAGATGCCGTCCACGGCGCCCTTTGCCGCGCTCTGTGCGAGGAGCAAGTTCTCGCTGGCGCTGAAGGCGCTTTCGGTCGTGGCTCCGCCGTACTGGTTGTCGCTCACCACCTTGATTCCGGGGTGCTGCTTCACGGCCTCCAAGAACCCCGCTTCTCGGTTTTGCGTGCTGGCCGAGCCTTCTTGGTAGCGCAAGACCACGACGTTGCCCTTGCCGTCCAGCGCCTTCGCCATCGCTTCGCCGGCGAGCCGTCCCGCGGCTCGATTGTCGGTGGCGACGAAGCTCGCGTGAGCGTCACCCTGCAAATCGGAGTCGAAAACGACGACGGGAATGTGCGCCCGGGCCGCGCCTTTGACCGAGCTCACGAGCGCCCGATCGTTGAGCGGCGCGAGCGCGATGCCCGCGACGCCCTGCGCCGTGAAGCTCTGAACCAAGTCGACCTGCGACTTGAGATCGTCTTCCTTGAGCGGGCCTTTCCAGATGATTTTCACGCCGAGCTCGCGCGAAGCCTTGACGGCTCCCGCGTGAACACTCTTCCAGAACTCGTGCGTGGTGCCCTTCGGAATGACGGCGATGCTGAGCGCCTTCGCCGCCGCACCGCTCCCCGCGGGAGCGGCGCCGCCGTCGGATTCCTTTTCCTCGCAGGCGATCGCGCCGAGCGCCAGAAAGAGTAGGCCGAACCATCGCCTCGTCATAGCTGCTCGTTTCAAGTCGACTTCTCCGGGGCTGGTTTTGCGGGACCCGAGGCCGCGCCGCGAACGATAACGGAGAAGCCGAGGCGTTTGCACGCGCGGTGTCGGGCTCGGCTTTCGAAGCCGGTTTTCCACTCCGACTCACTGCCGAGGCCGCCGCCTTCACCCGCCTACCCCCGTCGCCGCCCTCACCCGCTGCTGGGCGGCGCCGCGAAGCGGCCGGGGAACGGATTCGCGTCGTGGCGGCGCCGGATCTCGGCGTCGTCGAGGCGCGGGTCCGAACCCTGCTCGTGGAAGAACGCGACGCCGATCACGCCGACGTTGCGCGCGTCGCCCTTCCGCGCCGCGTACGACTCGCCCACGCTACCGAAGCGGAACGCCGCTACCGTGTCCGTGCTGCGCCGGAAGCCGTCGATGTCCGTCGTGCCGAAAGCGTCGACGATGTAGCCGCGCTTGTTGAACGACCCCATGCGGCCGTCGATGACGTCGAGGCCGTCCACGGTGGCCACCGCTTCGAAGCGCACGCCGCTGCGGTTCTCGATGCGCAGCATGTAGCGTTCGCCCGGCTCCCCGACGACGTAGTGCCGGCTCGCCACTTCGAAGCCCGGTAGCGGATCGCCGTCCTCGTCGAGCAGCCGCACCGTGATGAGCCCGTTGCCGCCCCGGCCGCTATCGGAGAAATCGCTGATGCCGCTCCGCGCGGCCATCGCGCGCACGCCGTCCTCGTCGTTGTAGAAGACGCGTGCGGCGCTGAAGGGCGTTTCGGGCGTCGCGCGCAGAAACCGAGTGAATTCGATGTGACTCCGGCGATCCTCGCCCCAGAGCGTCGCAAGGCCGGGGCGCAAGCTGGCGTCCATGTCGCGTTGATCCGCCGGACGGCTCCGCTCTGCCTGCGCTCGAGGTGGAGCCTGACCGGCAAGCGGCGCCGCGGGCGCCGCCGCTTCGCTTTCACCGAACGCTTCGTCGGGTGCGGGTGGCGCCGCGGGCTCCGGCGCAACGGCCGGCCGCGCGCCGTGGTCGCCCGCCGGCGCAGCCACGGGTGCGACACGGGAGCCTGAGCCGCCGCACGCGGCAAAGAGCAGTGCAAGAGCCGTCAGCGCAATCTTTTGGTGGTTCATCGAGCAAGTCCTCCTGTACTCGATGAAACGCTGTTGCCCGGGGGACCTTACACGAGCCGTGGGATTTCAATCTGGCGGTATCGGCAGCTGGGCGACGAGCCCAATGGTGCAGCGCTGGCGGTGACGATGCGCGGCGCCAGGCTGCTCCAGGCCGACTGCTTCGAACGGCCCGAGCCGGACCAATCACCGAAGCATTGATCGACGACGCGAAAACGCTACTTCGTTGGACGGCGCTTCCACCGTTCGTGTGAGCGCAAACTCCATGACGGAGCCATCGCGGTCCAACTTCACGTTGCTCCCGACGAGCCCCTCGCGGCGCTCGGGATCTCGCGGCGCTCGGGATCTCGCGGGAGAACGTGGCAACGTTGGGGGGACCGAAGATCGTGGGCGAAAGTCGCTGAGCCTGGTTTGCATGAGTTTGCCTTGACTGTTCCCCTGTCAGGGGTACACTGCCCCAGTGAAGGTTGAGCTGTCCAAGACTGCGCGCAAACAGCTGGCAAAGACTCCGCCGCAGATCGTTCGAAAGTTTGCCATCTGGGCTGACCTCCTCGCGTGGACGGCATCGAAGCTGCTCGTGCCATTCCGGGGTTCCGGGACCATGCGCTCCAGGGGGCCTGGCAGGGCTACCGCGCCGTCAGGCTTGGCCAAGCCTACCGCGCCATCTACATCCTCCACTCCGACGGTCGTCTCGAAACCGTCTTCGTCGAAGAGGTGAACAAGCATGACTACTAGGCCACGCAAGATCTCCAAGGACGGCGACCAACGTTTCCTCGAGAAGCTCATTGGCGGCCCGCTCTCCCTCGGCGGCGCTCTTTCCGCTATTCGCGAAACTGAAGAGCAAAGCCTGGCCTCGTTTGCCGAGCGCCTCGGTATCTCTAGGTCCCACCTCAGCGATATCGAGCACGGTCGACGCGCTGTGAGTCCTGAACGCGCAGCTCGCTTCGCTGCCGCGCTCGGACACAGCCAGGCACAGTTCGTTCGACTTGCTCTGCAAGATCAGGTGCGAAACGCTGGCCTCAACTTCCGAGTCGACATCCACGAGGCATGACCCTGCGCGTCGGCCCCCCAACAAGGCGTTGCTGACTGTTGTCACGCCCCGCGTTTGCTCGGAACTTGGCGTAACAGTACGGCTACGCGACCTACGACCTTCGCACGCACCGCGAGCAGCTCGAGCTGGCTGCCCCCGACCTACTCCTCCTCAACCTCTTTACTCGACCTAGCCTCGAAGGCGGGGCGCGTGTTGCGCCTGTTGATCGGCCTTCGCAACCCCCGCATCGCCGGAGCGCTGAGCGCGCACGGCTTCACCGAAAGAGATCTGAAGGAGGGCTGGACGCGCCTGTCGGCGCTGACGACCGGCCGCCTCGCCGTCCCGCAGATCCCGGCCCGCGACCCACGCGTCATCGCCGAGCTCGACGCTTTCGAGAACTACTGGTTCCCGGTCGTCCGCGCGACGCTCACGCGCCACTACCCGAAGGTGGCAGGCTCCCTGTTCCTGAACCTCTCGCAAATCTCGGGGGCCGAAGTGGCCGTCTCGGTCAGCACCCTGCTCGCCCGCCTGGGCGAAATGGAAGCCGGCGAGGCGCCCTACGGCGACGATGGACCGGAGGCGCACGAGCTCCTTCGCACCCGCGGCCTCACCGACGACGTCATCCGAGAGGCGGCCGCTCTCATCGCCCGCGTCCAGTCCTTCCGCGAGGGCTCCGTGCAGAAGGGCCCCTCCCCCGACCCCCACGCCGCCGCCGAAGCGGAGCTCTGGAGCTGGTACCTCGAATGGGGAACCATCGCCCGCACGGCCATCAGCGACGGGAGGCTGCTCCGCGAGCTCGGCTTTCTTCAAACGTCGAACACGAAGGAAGACGAAACCGATGACTCCCTCGACACCGAGGTCGAGTCCGTCACGACGGAGCAAAGCGCCCAGCCGTCGTGAGCGCGCAACGGCGTGAACCGCGCGAGTCGGGTCGAAGCAAGCCCGCCCGGCTCGGGCGGGGTAGCGCGCTCCCGCTTCCTCATCGAGGTGACGCTGCGTTCACCGCACCGGCGTTCCAGTCCGCCTGCACGTTCTGGATCGAATGTGGCGGAATACGCACTGGATCGTGGTTGGAACGCTATATAAACTTTCCAGCTCTCTAGCA
Organism: Polyangiaceae bacterium; assembly: GCA_036393455.1. Taxonomy (GTDB): domain Bacteria; phylum Myxococcota_A; class Polyangia; order Polyangiales; family Polyangiaceae; genus DASWGX01. Next base: position 1,722 of record DASWGX010000565.1, on the reverse strand, counting down.
GCGGCGAGGGCCCATTGCTTTCCTTGGCCGCCGCGACATGCAGTACCTGCTCATCGGCGGCAAAAACCTCGGCTTCCAAGTCGGTCAGTTTCTCCAGCTTCCCGGCACGGAGAGCGCCCACAAGCTCCACACCAGCGTGCTCAATGCCTTCGGCGACCCCGCAGCGGGTTTAGGTATCGAGGCGAACTGCGGGCCGCTCGCGGGCGTGGTCGGCTGAGCGACCGCGCTCGTTTGACCCAATGGTTTCTCGCGGTAAGCTTGCCGAGAGGAGAGATGGTGGTGGTTGCTACACGATCGCTCGAGGGTCGACGCGAGGCCGTCCGTACGTTGGTCGCAGTCACTGCAACGTGGCTGGCAGTCGCTGGGTGCGCGCGAGAAGAGCAAACGGACCCGATGGGTGGCGCCGGAACCGGAGGCGGTGGCATTGCGGGGACGAGCGTCGGCGGCGGTGGCGGAGGCGCGGTCGGGGGTGGCGGTAGCTCGGGGTCCGGCAACGGCGGCAGCGGCGGCAGCGCAGGGTCGGGGAGCGGCGCGGGTGGCGCGTCAGGAAGCGCGGGAACCGCGGGGACTGGCGCCGGCGCGAGTGGCGCTTCGGGGACCGGAGGAGCGGAAGGGAAGGGAGGGAGCGACGCCGGCGGAGACGGGGGCCTGGCGGGCGCGGGAGAGGCGGGTGGTTCGGGAGCGGGGGGTACGGCGGGCGCCCCCAGCGACCCGTATGGCACGTGCGACGGCACGATCCCTGGCATCGACCACCCGGATTGCGAAGACGCGGGATCCACTTGCCAGTTCACCACTTGCGTACCTCCCTGCTCCGTGACCGGCGGCGGTCCGGCAGACTGCCCGTTACCCGTCGCGGGAAGCGCGACGCCCGATTGTCGATTTCAGCTCTGCTACCTCGTGTGCGACGAGCAGGCGCTCTGCCCCGCCGGTATGAACTGCGCGGCGGGCGTGTGCCGCTGGACAAACTGAAGCGGGACCGGGCGGAAGCTACCGTCATGCCTCAACCGCCGCAGCGGTTGTCGACACGGAGCACGCCTGAGCAACAGTCCGCACCAGTCGCCCCCAGGCTCGTGCGAGCACAGCTGGCGGTCGTGCGCGCACCGGTCGCGGGCCTCCCGGCGCCCACCGCCGGACCCTCGGCGCTGGTTCCGGAACGGACCTTCTACAGAGGATCCGCACGTTGGCGCAGCGAGTAACCACAGCCGTAGCGCGGCCTGGAACGACCAACACGCGCTTCGGTGCGATCCGACGCTTCGGTTCGCAGGCGCTGGCACGCTTCCTGCTGCCTTGGCTTCAACTCTGACTGCTATTTTCCAACTATGGAAGAGCCGCGCCCTCCCCTCTTCATCCCTCCCATCTCCCTACTCCTCCTCAACCTCTTTAACCATGGCTCGTCGCTCCTTCAGCGGTGCCGCTCGAGCCCGCCCACATCCCCGACGGTGACCCCTGTCCCGACGGCATCGGTTGCAACCCCGCCACCGCGAACTGCACGACTTCGGAAGCCTTGCCCGACTCGACGTGCATTCCCTACGAACGACGAGGGGCGCCCTGCGACGACGCGAGCGAGCACGTGCGCGAGCTCGCAGGGCGCCTTCGCGAAGACGCTCTGTCGGCGTTCGAGAGCCAAGGAACCGTCCGAAAATAACCGAGCCCTCGAGCACAGCTCGTTGTCGCGCCGAGTCACGTCCTCCGGTCGAGCTCAAGGCTCTTCGTAGGCACACA
>DASWGX010000564.1:0-7585 GCA_036393455.1 Polyangiaceae bacterium | reverse complement strand
CGGGCACACTCGAAGCGTTTCGACGCAGCGGCGTCGAGGTGAAAACCAAGCTCGTGACACCGCTCACGAGGCGCTCCGCGCCGCCGGCGGCTACCGGCCTGCGTTCGGAGCAAGGCGTGTACTACTTGGCCCGCCTCAGCGTGATGAAAGACGGGCCGGTGCTGCTCGAGGACCTGTACTTGAGCCCGAGCGTTTTCCCTCGCCTCGAGCGTTTCAACCTGAGCGGGCGCTCGCTTTCGGAGCTCGTCCAAGACCACTACCACCTCGAGCCGGTGGGCGGCCGTCAAGCCTTTCGTGTCGGCGCGCTCGCCGCGGAGCGCGCGCGCCTCCTCGGGGTGACGGCGCGCACGCCGCTCTTGTTCGTGGAGCGCTCGGTCGACTTCGCCGGCGCTCCCGGCGCTCTGTTCGCTCAGATGGCGTGCCGCACGGACTTGTGCGCGTTTTCCCAAACGCTGTCACCGCAGCCGGCAGAAGCGCAAAATGCGTGAACGCGGCTATTACGGCAGGTTCGGCGGCGCCTTCATCCCCGAAATCCTCGTCTCCACGTTCGAGCAGGTGGAAGCCGTGTTCGAGCAGGCCCGTTCAGAGCCCGGGTTCTGGCGGGAGTTCGAAACGCTGATGAGCACGTACTCGTGCCGGCCTACGCCTTTGACGTACGCGGAAAACCTGACGCGGCACTTCGGCGGACCTCGTATCTACATCAAGCGCGAGGATCTCAACCATACGGGAGCGCACAAGGCGAACAACGTCCTGGGGCAGGGCTTGCTCGTAAAGCGCATGGGCAAGCGCCGCGTCATCGCCGAAACGGGCGCGGGACAGCACGGCGTCGCCACGGCGACCATGGCCGCCAAGTTCGGCTTCGAGTGCAGGATCTACATGGGTGCGGTAGACGTCGAACGCCAGCGTCCGAATGTATTCTGGATGCAACGCTTGGGCGCCACGGTCGTGCCCGTGGAAGACGGCTCTCGTACGCTGAAGGACGCGATCAACGAGGCCTTTCGTGACTGGGTCACGAACATGGACGACACGCACTACGTGTTCGGGACGGCTTGTGGTCCCCACCCGTTTCCGGAGCTGGTGAGCTATTTCCAATCGATCATCGGCAAGGAAGCGCGGCGCCAAATCCTGGAGGCGGAGGGGCGATTGCCACGGCGCGTGTACGCCTGCGTCGGCGGCGGCTCCAACGCCATGGGCCTTTTCAGCGGGTTCTTCGCCGATCGCGAGGTCGATCTCGTCGGGGTCGAGGCGGGCGGTCGCGGGCTGCAAAGCGGAGCGCACGCAGCGCGCCTGGCTTCCACGGATGCCAGCGTCGGCGTCGCTCAGGGCTACAAGACGTACTTCTTGCAAGACTCCGACGGGCAGATGCGGCCTACGCACAGCGTCGCCGCGGGGCTCGACTACGTGGGCGTTTCGCCGATTCTCGCGGCGCACAAGGAAACCGGCCGCGTGCGTTTCGAAGCGGCGACCGACACAGAAGTCGTGGACGCTCTCGCCTTGACCATGAGGCTGGAGGGTTTGATCCCGGCGCTCGAGTCGTCGCATGCGTTCGTGCAAGCCTTCAAGGAAGCTCCCACGCTGTCCCCGGACGACGTCGTCGTGATCAACCAGTCGGGCCGCGGCGACAAGGACATCTTCACCGTCGCGGAGGCCTTCGAAGATCCGTCGTGGCAAGAGTTCATCATAGAGAAGGCGGAAAGCTACCGTGCTCGAAAGCTACCTCGATGAACGGCTGAAAGAGCGGCAGGTCTTGTTGATGACGCACCTCGTCGTCGGCTACCCGACGTTCGAGGCGTCGTTCGATCTCTTGACGGGGATGCTGGAGGCGGGCGTCGACTTGGTCGAGCTGCAGATCCCGTTTTCGGAGCCGATTGCCGACGGGCCCGTCATCCTCAAGGCCAATGCGGCCGCGCTCGCGGCGGGAGCGACCGTGCAGCGCTGCCTCGAGTTCGGAGAGCGCGCCGCGGCGGCGAGCCCGGTCCCGTTGCTCTTCATGAGCTACTACAACATCCTGTACAAATTCGGCGTCCGCGATTTCGTCGCGCAGATGGCGCGAATCGGCGTGGCCGGCGCCATCGTGCCGGATCTGCCGTACGAGGAAGGCGCGGAGTACCTGTCGGCGATGAGCGAGTTCGCTCGCGACCCGATTTTCATCTGCTCGCCCAACACGAGCGAAGCGCGGCTCGCGAACATCGCCGAGCATGCGCGCGGTTTCGTCTACTGCGTCGCGCGCAAGGGCGTCACCGGCAGCGAAACGCGATTCTCCGAGGAGCTCGGCTCCTATCTCGAGCGCTGCCGCCGCGCGATCCGCCTTCCGCTGGCGGTGGGTTTCGGGGTCAAGAGCGGGCAGGACGTGGAGTTCTTGCGCGGGCGCGCGGACATCGCCGTCGTCGGTTCGGAAACGCTGCGCGCCTTCGAGCACGGCGGCGTCCCGGCGGCCATCGAGCTCATTCGTTCGCTCCGCACGAGCCGAGCTTCACCGTAAGCTCGTTCTTTCCCTGCTGCACCTCGAGCGGCAGCTTTCCGATCGGTGTCGGCACCGGCTCGTCGAGCTCGAGTCGAGCCGGGGAGGCTCCCGTGAGCCGCGCCACGGCTTCCTGCCAGCTCATTCCGGGCGGGGGATAGATCGTCGCGCAGCGCGGAGGCCGGGTGTCGCCGGCGCGCGCGTACTCGAATACGAACTTCTCCGCGCCGTATTCTGCGACGACCTCCTCGGGTCGAGGGCTTTCGAGCAGATTGTAGCCGCGTGCCACGAAGTAGCGTTTCGCCTGTTCGTAGCTCATTCGAATCGGCTGCGGGCCGATGCAGCGTATCTCCTTGCCCGAGACTCGGTGCTTGTACGCTTGACCTTTGGGACAGTTCGGGTCGCCCCGCTCGACGAGCTTCGAAAGCTCGGCGGGAGCGATCTTTCGTCGGTTTTCCCGCGCCTCGCGCTCTTTGAGAGCGCCGATGTGCCGGACGAGCTGTTCGTGCGCTCCGCCAAGCTCTCGGACTTCGGTCTCGCGCTCCGCTTCTTTGCACGCCAAGAGCGCAGCCTCGACCGCGCTCGCCGCGCCCTCCACACTGTCCAGCGAGTTCGGCGCGATGTCGCGCACCAGCGGCTGCGACGCCTCCATCAGCTCATGGCACTTTTCGACCTTGGCGCGGTTGCACGCCGCGGCGAGCGCTGCGCACGCCGCGACGACCGCGCCTTGCGTCCATCTCGACATCGCGCGAGCCTAGCGCCAATCCCGCTACGGCGCCGATTTCGTCGTGAGGAAGGCGAACGCGCGCCTGAGCTGCTCGTCCGTTACGGTGTGCCCAGCGCGACTCGCGTGGAGAGCGTACGGCCAGCCCGCGGCGCGAAGGGCGCGCGCCAGGCCCATCGGATCGCGCCGCGCGGCGTCCTTCTCCCCATAGCCCACGAAGATGGGCGGCCGCGGCGAGACGGACTTGAGCCGCCTCTCGCTCCCGCGCCCCGCGGAACCGCCGGCGAAGATAGCGTAGCCGTCCGCGTCCAGCCGCCCACGCAGTGCGAGCGACGCCCCGTAATAGGCTCCGTTCGAAAAGCCGAACACTAGCCACGCATCGAACGGGCCGTGCTTCTCCTCGAGAGCCGCGCGAGCGCGCCGCCATTCCGCGATCAGCTCGTCTTCGACGTCCTCCTGCGTCTGCCGCGCCGTCGGCCACGCCCACACATCCGGAGCGCGGCCCGGCCCGATGCCGAGCCGTCCTCGAGGCATCAAGACGTAGAACCCGTTTTTCCGCGCCGCTCGAACCAGGGCGCGTTGCTGTTCCCACTGCCACTCGGTCCCCGCCTTGACGAGGCTGTGCAGGAAAACCACCAGTGTCCGTCGCGGCGGTGCGTCCACGGCGGTCTCGCTGCCGAAGAAGCACGCGTCGTGATCGACGACGTCGAGCTCCGGTGCGCACCAGCGCGGGGCGGCATCGGTGTCGGCTCGAGCGCCACGCCCGGAGCCCAGGGTCACGACGCCGAGCGCCGCGAAGCCGCAAAAAGCGCGCCGAAGCGCCGCCAGAGCCCGGCTAGAAAGGGGAACCACGGCTCCCAGGGTTATCACGAGCCGGCGCCGAAGCCGAAAACTCCGACACCCGCCCGCGGGCCCCACTCTCGATCGGTGGGAGGCGCCGCGGGTTTATCCCCTGGTGTCGGCGCGCCCGATGACGTACTTTTCGCCCGGGAAGAGCGCGCGCATGAGTCTCACGGCGGTCGAACTCCCCAGAGTCAAACCAGAGCGCCTTCGAGCGGCGATCGAAGCGCTGATGCTCGTTGGCGCCGATGCGCCGGAATCGCTCGGCAAGCGCCTCGAAACGGGAGCGCGCGCGGTGTCGAAACAGACGGGGTCGGAGCCCGCCCGGAATTTTCAGGCTCTGCTCGAGGTGGGCTATCTCGTCGCCTCGGCCGACGGCTTTGCCGACGAAGAGCGCGCCGCCCTGGCGCGCCTGCTGGAGCACGCGACGGCGCGGGCCGTTTCCCACGACGTGCTCGAGCTGCACTTCCGAGACCTCGACGAATCCGCGGCGCTTCTGGGTCGAGCGGAGCGGCTGCTGCGCGCGGCATCCGACATCGAGGAAGCGGGCGCAAAACTCGACGCGCTGCGTTTTGCCGGTCTCGTGGCGCTGTCCGACGGGCAGCTCGGGCAGCCCGAGGTCACGGCGCTCTACGAGCTCGCCTGCGGCCTCTCGTTGAGCGAAACGGACGCCAACCGCGTGATCAAGCCGCTCGTCGACGAGCTCGAGCACGCGCTGCGAGACTGAGCACGCGCCGAGACCGGTCCGGAGTCGAGCTCGTCGAACGACGCACCGAAACACGAGAAACGGAACCAGTCGGGCAGAGGCGAACGAAGCGTGAGCGAACAGGTCGAGCGATGACTTTCATCAATCACATGGCCCGCGAGATTAACTGCAAGATCGTGTACTACGGTCCTGGGCTCTGCGGAAAAACTACGAACCTTCAACACATCTACGAGAAGACCAACCCTCAAGCCAAGGGCAAGATGATATCGCTCGCGACGGAGACCGAGCGAACGTTGTTTTTCGACTTCCTGCCGCTCGCGCTCGGAGAAGTCCGCGGCTTCAAGATTCGATTTCACCTTTACACGGTGCCGGGACAGGTCTTCTACGATGCCAGCCGAAAGCTGATCCTGCGCGGCGCGGACGGCCTGATCTTCGTCGCCGACAGCCAGGCCGAGCGGCGCGAGGCCAATCTGGAGAGCATCGACAACCTGGCGCAGAACCTGGTCGAGCACGGGCTGTCGCTCGATTCGGTGCCGTTCGTGATTCAATACAACAAGCGCGACCTACCGAACGCCGTCGCGGTGGAAGAACTGAGCGCCGAGCTCAACCCGCGGCGCGTTCCCGAGTTCGAAGCGAACGCGCGATCGGGAGAGGGCGTGTTCGAGACGCTGAAGGCGCTTTCGCGCAACGTGCTGAACCGTCTCAAGGGCTGACGGGCCGTGCGGCGCGGACGTCGTGCCGGACGTCAGTAGCCGAAGTCGATCGCGCCGCCGCTGGTGGCGCGAGGCGCTTTCTTTTCGGTGCTCGCCTTCTTCTCGACCGGAGCGACGGTCTGCGACTTGGGCGTTGCGGCAGGGCGGCTCTTCACCACCGGCCGAGCTGTCTTCACCGCGGGCGTGACCGGATCGCCGGCGCTCGCGTCAGCCTTGGGGTCGGCCGAGGGCTCGCTGCTGGGCGCCGCTTCGACCGGTGCCGCCACGACCTCCGGTCGTTCCGGCCCCGCCTCGATGTCCTTCGGTTCGGTGTCGGCGGCGGAAAGCGAAGATTCCGCGGCCGAGGGCTCAGTGGCCACCTGCTCGGCCTCCGCCGGCTCTGCGCCGAGCCACCGATACGCGGCAAACCCCCCGCCGCCAAGCAAAAGTAGAGCACCGAGCACGCCTGTCACCACGAGCGGCGCCGCGCTCTTCTTCGGTACGTCGCTCGGGCTCGTCTCCCAGCTGGCGGCTCCGGTCGTGCGCGCAGGCACGGTCGTTCCACCCGGAATCTGCCCAAGCGAGGAAAGCCGCCCCGGCATGTACGTACCGCCACCCGCATCGGGGGGCACGGTCACCGCCGCGCCGTGCTCCACCCAGGCGTCGAGCGCCGCGCGGAACTCTTGGCAGGTCTGAAAGCGAGCGTTCACGTCGCGCGCCATCGCCTTGGCGACGATGCTGGCGAACGCGGGATCGATGTCGGGAACGATGGCGCTGAGCGTCGGCACTTCGCTCAGCACGATCTGGAACATCAACTGATTGAACGTACCGGCGTCGAAAGGTACGCGGCCCGACACGGCTTCGTACAGAATCACGCCGACCGAGTAGATGTCGCTCCGGTGATCGCAGCTCGTGCTGCCGCTCGCCTGCTCCGGTGACATGTAGTACGGCGTGCCCATCACGGCCCCCGTGCGGGTCATTTTCAGGCCGTCTCCGCCGAGCGCCTGGAACTTCGAGATCCCGAAATCGATGATTTTGATGAAATCGGGGCGTCCCGCCTTCTCCTTGAGAACGAAGATGTTCTCCGGCTTGAGATCGCGGTGGATGATGCCGGCGCCGTGCGCGGCCGCGAGGCCCGTCAAAATCTGGCGAGCCAGCGGCGTGACCTCCGCGGGCGTCAAATGGCCCGTGCGCTTGATGCGATCACTCAGGGCCTCGCCGTCGAGGAACTCCATCACCATGTAGGTGTCCCCGTCGGACAACGAACCGAGATCGAGCACTTCCAGGATGTGATCGTTGCCGATGCGCCCCGCAGCTTGCGCTTCGCGCTCGAAGCGCTGCACGGCGTCGCGGTTGCCGGTAAACGCGGCGTGGAGCACCTTGATCGCCACGCGACGGCTGATGCGAAGGTTCTCGCCCTCGTAGACGGCCCCCATCCCTCCCTCGCCGATCAGACCGATCACGCGGTACTTTTGGTCGACCAGATCACCGGGGCTCAAGGGCATCGCGAAGTCTCGCGCCCTGGAGGGTAGCAAGGATGGTCCTCCGGCGCTCGCTTGCGACCATAACGGAGGCGCGACGTCCCCGTCGAGCGGCGGCCGTCGCTCGGACTCGGATGCGGGCCTGAGGCGTCACGGGATGCAGGCCGTGGGCACGGCGCGAAAAATGGCGGAGGCCGTGGAAGAAATGGGCGCGGTCGCACGAACGAGTCCGCCCGTGCTGGAAAAGCTCCCGTCTCGACTGAACCATCGACGTCGCTACGAGCGTATCCGTGTTAAAGTTACGGGCTATGGGTGTGGCTCTCCGTGGCACGAGGTCTCAATTTTCGGCGGGGCTCCTGGCTTTCGCTTTACTCGCGAACGCTCCTGCGGCTCTCGCTCAGTCCGAGGAAGAAGTGGCCGGGGCGCGAGCTGCCGCCACCGAAGGAGCCAAGGCGTTTCAGGAAGGCCGGTGGCAGGACGCGGTCGATCTCTTCACTCGGGCCGAATCGCTCGTTCACGCGCCGCCGCATCTTCTGTTCTTGGCGCGAGCACAGGTCAAGCTCGGGCGCCTCGTCGCGGCGCGAGAGCTCTACAACAAGATTCTGCGGGAGCCGCTCGCCGGCGACGCACCCCCGGCGTTCCTTACCGCGCGCGAGGCTGCGGAGGCCGAAATCGAGACCA
>DASWGX010000563.1:0-6692 GCA_036393455.1 Polyangiaceae bacterium | reverse complement strand
GACGTCGAGTATGCGCGCACGGGATTCATCGAGGCGCCGTCGCCCGAGGGCGAGCGTGCGGTCGAGCAAGCGCAAGCGGCCGAACGGCGCGCGACCCTCTATCTCGAGGCCGGCGAGCACGCCGTGCGGACCGCGGAAGCCGCCCACGCGGAAGCGGTCGCGCGGGACGAAGAGGCCGAGCGCGTCCGCCTCGAGGCCGAGCGCGAGCAAAACTTCGAACGGCTCCGCCCGCTCGTTCAGCGGTTCGAGGCCATCGCGCTCGAGCTCGACGCGCTCGTCACGGAAACGGAGGCCGTGGTGCAGCGGGACGCCGCGCTCGCCGCGAAGCTCGACGCCGCGGGCTTGGACGTTCACGTCGTTCGCGCAGCTGTAGGCCTCGCGCTTGGTCGACTCTTCATGCCCCCGAACGTTCGCGCGCCCGAGCTACCGCGCCAGTTCGAGATCGCGCTGCTTCGGTGCGTCGAGCCAGGGACGTGGTCCGATATCGCCCGCCGACTTGCGGACGCGCGCGACGTGTTTGCGGTCGATACCGGCGCCGCCGAGCTCGCCGACTGGCTGTGGCCGCGCTTCATGCCGGCGCACGGCGCGCACGGCGCGCACGCCACGCGTGTCCGGGCAGCGATGACTCTGCTCGGTCGGATTGAGGAGTAAGGGCCCATGAGCGACGAAGCGAAACGAAAAGACGGTGAGGCCCTGGCGGGCCTGTTCGACCAAGGGAGCATCGAGGTCAATCCGCTCGAGTTCCAGTCCGGCACTCCCCTGAGGCTCCGGACGTTTCTGCGGCGGCTCGGAATACCGGGGCCCGAGGGCGAAGCAAGCGAAGCGCGCAACACGGACGGCCTCGCAGCGGCGGACGCCGAGTTCTTGCGCGCCAATCCCGAGGCGGAAAAAGCCTTCCGGGAAGAATTCGAAGCTCGCACCGCCGAGCTCAACCGAGAGCGCGAACGCGAACGGAACGCGGCGCAAGTACACGGCGCGCACGACGCTCGCAATCGGGCGCGCGCCCTCGCCCGAAAGGCCGCCGAGCAGCGCGCCAAGGCGGGCGCATGAGCCGCGCTCTGCTACCGCAAGAGCAAGCGGCGGTCGCCTTGCATGCTTCGCGTTCCGAGATCGTTCGGCGGGTCGCTCGCCAGGGCTTCGAGAAGGCAAGGACTATCATCGTGTTCGTGTTCGAAGCCGGCGACGTGCTCGCCGATGCGCTGCTGGCCGAGTACGCCGCGCCCGACCAGCGCCTCGCCGAGGAACGGTCAGACGGCGTGCTCGTGTTCGCGCAGCGCTTCGACGTCGGATACACGACGATCGTAACGCCAAACCACATCCGGCAAGCAGGCGACGCGCACGCTCGCATCGCCCAAAGCCTGCTCGAGCTCGAGTGGTACCCGGGGGCGCTGCCAGTCGTCACGGCCGCGCAGGGCGCCATCGTGCTTCAGTACATGAAGCCCTCGAGCCGAGCTCGAGCTCGAGCGCCGCTAGGCACGGTGCTCCAATGATCATGGCTGGGCAGGCGAGCTGACCCCATGCCGACGTACCGCCCGCGGATGGTCGCTTTTCTCACCGTACCGGTGATGGGAACCGACGCGGAACGCAAGCGCCAGGCGCGATCGGAGGAAACGCTCCAGCTCACCGTTCATCCAAGCAGCGTAGCGATCGAACGCAACGACCACAACGAAGCCGACGCCCTCCGGATGACCTGCGACTGGCTCGACGCCGGTGTCGACCCCCGCCTGCTCGATGATGCGATCGTGCAGGTGCACATCGACAATGCGGACGAATTCGGCCGCTGGCGACCGACCGCCGCCAACGTCCGCTTCATCGGGATAGTCAACGAGGTGGACGTCAAGCGCCGGCTCGACGACGCCGCCGTGGTCGAGATCGAGGCGCGCGACTATACGAGCCTCTTTCTCGACGCGAAGCCGTTCCATCCGGCAGGAGTTCCCTCCTACTCCCAAAGCCTTGAGGAGGCTTGGCGGCAGATCGTTCGCTACACGCCAGATCCGGAACAGCCGAGCGCCGAAGTCCTGGCCGATAACCTCGTGTTCCAGGGCGTGAGCCCGAGCGTGCGCTTGGGCGATGCGGTCGCCGAGCGGTTCCGCAAGCTCGCCAACGTACCGACCAAGCCCGACACCGACGCCTGGGCGGTATGGCAGCAGTGCGTCGGGATGCTGGGCCTCATCAGCTACATCGAGCTCGACCGTTGCATCGTTACGACCGCGACCAACTACTACACGGAGCGCGACGCCCCGCTCTTCGTTTGGGGTCGCAACCTCACCGAATGGGGCGAAGGTCGCGTCTCGCGGTTCGCCGGCGTCGGCGTCGGCATCACCTCGTTCGACCCCGAGACGGGGACGACGCTCGAAGCTGTGTTCGGAGAGCCCGAAAGACGCAAGCGCACTCGCGCCAAGACGATCAGCGGAAGCGGAGCGGCGCGGCACACGGCAAATCGAAGATACTTCAGCGTCCCGGGAGTTTCGAATCAGGAGATGCTCGACCGCATCGCGCGGCGCGTCTGGGAAGAGATGAGCCGGCAAGAGCTCGAGGGCTCGTGCACGACCGACGAGATGCGCGTGCAGACCGAGAACGGTGCCGGGTTCGATGTGCTCTCGCTCAAGGCGGGCGATTCGGTCGTCGTCCAGACGGACCCCCAGCAGCGCCAGATCCTGGGCTCGCTGCCAACCCATGCCGCGCGGGTGCGGTACCTCACCGAGCTCAAGGGCTACAATCCCGACACCGCCGAGCTCATCGCACGGAACATCGAAGACTTGGCGAAGCTCAAGAGCAAGTTCTTGACCAAGCGCGTGCGCATCGAGGTCAGCCCAGCCGATGAGACCTTCTCGGTCGCGATCGATTACATCAACCGCATTCAGCTAACCGGAGCCACCGAGGCCCGCGGTGGCATCTAAGATCATGGCGGGCGGCGCAAGCCGCGAGCTCGAAGCCGCGAGCTCCGGGGGGCACGGTCTCTCATTCTCGAGAAGCCAGGACCGTGCCCCCCTCCCGCCGGCGCGCAACTATTCGGCGCTGTCAAAGCCGGAGTCTGAAAAGGAGTGAAGCAATATGGAAAAACGACCGAAGTGGACACCCGGCCAAGAGGTCGCGCTCGAGGACCTCGACGTGCTCTCGCGCCTGTCAGGCCTGAGCCTTGATCGAGAGCTCGCCGGGCTTTTGCGGGTTCGCCCGCATGTGGCGACGCCAGCCCAAGGGCTCGTTGTCGAGAAAGCCATCCTGCGACCGACGTTTGCTCAGAGTACCGGGGCGACCTCCCCCGACCACACTCAGGCGCCAGCAGCCATCGTGGGAGGGGGCGGCGGATTCGCTCGCATCGCACCGCTACGAGCCATCGTCGGGCCCCGCGCCACTCTCTTAGCCATAGGCGGCCTGCTGGGGCACTACGATGTGCGCAGCGCCACCTTTCTTGATGAGACCAGCGCGGCCGTCGTCGATCTTTCGCTGGCCGCCACGACGGACCATCGGTGGGATCTCATCTACGCCAAGCTCGACGTGGATCAAGACGTCGATACAGAGGGTCGGTACATCAAGTCGGGTCCCGTGGACGAGAACGTTTCGCAGCAGAACGTCGCGACACGCACCCGCTCGCTCCTCAGCTTCGCCGTCGTCCAAGGCACGCCAGCAGCGTCACCCAACCGACCGGCGTTGCCGAGCGACACGGCGAGCTCGTACTTCATCCCGCTCGCGTACGTGCGCCTCGTGCACCCGTGGGCTGGCAGCGACTTCCAGGACCTGCCGGACGAATGGATCCAGGAGGTCGCGCCGGTGCTGCCGATTCACGAAGCGATGGGCGTGACGAACCTGGCACCGGTGGACGGCTGCTACAAAGTGAGCGGCTTCACCAATACCGTCTACGGCTGGGGTCCGGCCGACGTGCGGCCCCCCACCTACCTGCCGCCCGAGATGGTCGGCGGCTTTCAACGCTTCATCCCGCTCATCTGTGGCGGGTCGAACCGCACGGTGCCGCTGGGCGGCACGCGCCTGCTCGACGAGAGCGTCAAGTACCAAAACCGCCTCTTCAAGTGCACGGTGTTCGAGCAGGTTCACTTTACGGCGACCAAGTTCGGGTTCTCGTTCCGCGACTCCGGAGATAATCTCATCTCCCCGGAGCCAGGCCGGCCCTGTCTGACCATCATGGGGCAGAGCTTCTCGAACGACTGGGAGTCGACGATGCTCGCGTTCGGCAGCGGCAAGCCCATCCTGACGATCAACGAAGAGAACGCGGGCTTGCCCGCGAACGCCGCGGTCACCTTGTTCGTTGATTCGAGCAACAACCTGGTGGCCGAGTGCAGCTCGACCGACCCGGACCGGATCCTGCTCATGTGGCTCGAGGCGAGCGGCCAATGGGCGCGACCAGCAATCGAGCAGGTGTGACGGAGCCAGAAGGCTTCGAAGCCTTCGTTCGCCTGCTCGGCGATCGGCTCGAGCAGGGCGCGCGCGAGTACGGCGATCGGTCGTTCGCAGCCGAGCCCGCCGTGCTCGTGGCGGAGCTCCAAGCCGAGGCGCTCGACCTCGCCGGCTGGGGGTTCGTTCTGTTCCGGCGACTCGAGCGGATGCGGGCGGCGCTCGCGACGCTGCACGATCGGCGCGTCCATGGGGGTTCAGGCGTCCAGGCGGAGCCCGCCATGGTGGCCGGCGCGCGGCTCGTTCCCGCGGAGCGCGGCACCCGCCCGACTCCCGAGCAGCCGGCACCCGAGTCCTTCGCCGTGGCGTTCTCGCCGGACGAGCTCGTCATCTTGGGAGCGCTCGCGGTCAAGCTCGGCATGCCACCCGGGGACGTGCTCAGGTTCGCCGTGCGGCGGCTTTGGACGGAAGCGGGGCGCCAGTCCAAGACGAGCCCGCCGGCTCCTGCAGGACGCCTGGTAGGGGCGGAGCGGGGGTCGGAGTGATGGCCTACCTACGCGATCTCCCCGCGCCCCGATGCGCCGCTTGCGGCAAGCCCGCCAAGGTCGAGCTCGTGAACCGGCGGAACGCGACGCACGGCGCCTATTGCCGGCCGTGCGGGGGGCGCTTCAAGGCGGAGCTCGAGCGGGCCGAGCGAGCGGCGAACGCGCCGGCGCGCCAGCGCGACGACGGCGCCATGCGCTCGGAGTCGGAGTGATGCCGACGTCAGTCCCGATACGCTTCGCGCCGGTGGCGTACGCCGAGCACGATGAGCTCGGAGCGTGCAGCGTCCAGGGCGAAGCGAACGCGCCAATCCCCGACGCGCAAGCGGTACTCGCCGACGTGGCCCCTGAGCGCCCTGATGTCTCCGTGCCCGGATGCCGCGAAACGCTCGATTGCCGCGAGCACCCTTGCCCGCGTCACGTTGTCGAGGTTGTCGCGGTCCCGCGCGCCCCGCGCCTCCCACCGAATGCTGAGCGTCACGGCTCGCCGAGCCAGAGCTTTCGAACTTCCTCGTGCGTCAGGACTTCACCGCGGCGGACTGCCTCGCGCGCCTCGGCGATGTCGCGCTCCTCGTCCTCCGTGACCGGTTCGTCGTCGATCGGAGCGTTCTCCAAAGCTTCGAGTGCCGGGTGCTGCTTCGGAGCGGGCGTGGTGGCGGGGCCGGGGGGCATGAGTCGAAGCGTATCCGCCGCGGGCGGGCTCGGCAAGCTGACGGGTCCCTCCCGGTCGGCCCCGCGCAGCAAGAACGAGAACGAGGGCAAAAAGGGGCCGGCGGAAACGAGGGGTTGACGGGCGTCAAGCGATATGCTTTACATGGTGGTAGCTGATGGTAGACCGGGAAAAGATGCTCAACGTTCGTATGGCCGACTCCGAGCTCAGGATGATTCGCGAGCTCGCGGAAAGCCTGGGACTCTCGCAGTCCGACGCGATCCGGCAACTGGTTCGCCGTGCGCACGCGGAGACGTTCGGCCCCCCAAAGCCACGGCGCAAACCGAAAACCAAGTAGTGGGCCCCGCGGTGCTTGAACACCCGGGACCCTGGCCACCGAAAGGGTCACTTTCGATGACGATCAACGATACCGAACGCCCCGACGAGGGGCAACGCACCCTACAAGCCATTCTCGAAAACCTCGAAACGCGCCGCGGCACCATTGCCGACAGGCTGGCGCACCATGCCTCGAGGCTTTCGGAATACTGCCAGGCCGCACGCGAGGCCGAGGGCGCCACGCTCGACTCGCGGACCTTCGTCACGCCGTTCGAGGCCCTCGCCCTGGCCGGCACGAGCGCCAGCTACGACATGACCCGCGACGCGGCGGCGTTGCGAGAGCTCTCGGAGCTCATCGTCATGGTGCGCGCGGAAACGGACGGTGCGCCGTGAGCGCGCGCGCCAAGCCGAAGACGAAGCGCGCAACCAGGCCCCCGGCGCAGCACACGCGAGAGCAGGTCGTGCCCGTGCGGCTCGTGGATCTGCTGCGCTGGTATGCCGAACTCGCCGAAGCTCAGGAGCTCGCTATCAAAGCAGCGCCTCGGGAAGTTCCGGTAAGTGGGTTCGGTGCAGTTGCGGCGCTCGGAGCCTTCGACAAGATGCACTTCATCCGTCAGGGCATCGGCACTGTCATCAGCGGTCGGCAAACAGAAACGGACGGTGCATCATGAGCTTCACCGATCCGGACACTCTCGCAGCGATGCGGAAGCTCGTGGGCGAAAGGCTCGTGAAGGCGACGGACGAGCTCGCCGAATACCTCGCGTTCAACCGCTCGCACGACATGCCGGCAATCGAATCCGCGGCCGAGCATCTTT
>DASWGX010000562.1:0-19576 GCA_036393455.1 Polyangiaceae bacterium | reverse complement strand
GCAGCGCCGAGCTGAGGAGCGAGCGCGCACAGCACCGCGCGGTCCGGAACGCTCAAGAGTCGTGCGCTCGGACCCGAGAACTCGATGACGACCGGCGCACGGCGCTCGCGATCCACCTTCTCGACCAGGTCGCCGAGCCCGCGGCGAACGAGCTCGAGCGCGACGTCGCGGACGCACACGAACGGGCGCACTCGGCCGGATAGCAGAACCTGGATGCTGCGCGCGGGCCGCACGCTGACCCAGCCCGTCGAAAGCGCTTCGGCGAGCTGCGACGGGGGGCTCGGCAGGGCGAGCATTCCCGCTCCGCCGATGGCCGCGAGACGGGGTTCGTCCGTCAATGCGAGGCGCGCCGGGCTTCCGAAGCGCTCGAGGTGAACGGCGGAGGCGAAGCCGATCCCGGGCCGCGCGATCAGGACGCCTTGCTGCAGCGCCGCGTTGGCCACGCCGCCCGTCGAGAGCGACTCACAGCCGTTCGTGGCTTCGCTCGTGACGCAGCGGGTGTCGTAGGCGATCGCGACCTCGACGGCGGCTTTCTTCATGCCGAGCCGGCTCGTCTCGCTGAGCACGCGGACCGGCTCCCGCGCCAGGATCACCTGGTCGACCTTCACCCGAACTAGCTCCCCTTCCAGGCTCGGATCATCGGCGCGACCCGCCAAGATTTTCTGGGACATGGTGCGGGGCGGATCCCCCGCTCGCGCTCGCATGGCTCTTACGCTGGGCTCCGATACGGAAAGGTCGCGGGCCGTCAGCTGTGACGGGGACCGGGGAGCGGGAAAGTAGCCGCTCGGCGCGAGCACGGTCAAGCGCGGTTCATCGGCCGGGGCAAGTGGGATACCGGATAGGCCGCCCGGCCGACCGCCGCGAGCGTGGGAGAAAATTCACCCCGTGGACCCCGATCCGATACGCTGTGCGCCATGTTCAAAGAGGCTTTGCAAGGCGCTGTCGAGGGGACACAAGGCGGGATCGCCGGGCTGCTCATGGACTTCGAAGGCATTCCCCTCGAGAGCTATTCGAAGGATCAGAACGAGTTCGATATCGAAACCGTGGGGGCCGAAGTCAGCGTCGTGGTCAAGGCAATTCAGCGTGCCACGGAGATGCTCGAAGCGGGCGAGACGCAGGAAGTCGCTTTCAAGAGCGATCGCATGGTCACGCTGATTCGCGTGCTCAATCAAAGCTATTTCGTCGCCATGACGCTGGCTCCCGGCGGCAACCTCGGCAAGGGACGTTTTATGCTGCGCGTCATAGCGCCGCGTCTGCTCAAGGAGCTCGAATAGCCTCGTGCCGGTGAAGTCCAGGCGCGTTTCCAAACGCGGAGGGACGTCGCGCCGCGATCGGACGCCGGGTTCGGTGAAGTCGCCTCGCGGTGCGGTGCGCTCGCCGCGCGGCGCCCGGCGCTCGGCGGGCACCGCCGTACGCGTGCTCGTGCTGAGCGGACCGAACCTCGATCGATTGGGCCGCCGTGAGCCGAACGTGTACGGGTCGACGACACTCGCCGAGATCGGCGTCGCGCTACAAAGGCTGGCCGAAAGCCTGGGAGCGCGGGTGGACTTTCGCCAGAGCAACCACGAGGGAAAGCTGATCGACTGGATCTCCGAAGCTGCCGACGGCGCCGCGGACGCCATTCTGATCAATCCGGGAGCGCTCACGCACACGTCGCTGGCCATCTATGACGCGCTGCGCGGAGCCGGGCTCGTAGCGGTGGAAGTGCATCTGTCGAATCCCGCGGCCCGCGAGACGTTTCGCCATGCGTCGCTCGTGGCCCCGGCGTGCACCGGCATCGTAGCGGGATTCGGCGCGCAGTCGTACGAGCTTGCGCTGCGAGCCGTGGTGAGTCGCGTGCGCGGCGGGTAGCGGACCCGAGGAGCGCGCCGCTGCGAACGCCGTGTCGCGCCTCCGGGGCGCCGTGAGGTCGCGCCTTTTGCCGAGCGCCGAACCTGTTGTGCTTTGCGCGGCCGCTGGGCTAGCGTGGCGCGCCCGCGCGGGAAACTCGATGGAACTATCGCAAAAGCAGCTGAAGAATCTGCTCAAGACGCTCGAAGACGGCGGCGTGAGCGAGTTCGAGTATCAGGACGACCGCTATCGCGTGCGTGTCGTGCGCGGCGGCGCGGGAGCGTCGCCGGCCGGGACAGCGCTCGGCCCTTCGCATGCGGCGGGAGCTTCTGCGTCCGCGTCCGCCGCCGCGCCGGGCGACGCCGAGGACGCGAACGTGGTCTACGTCACGTCGCCGTTCGTCGGCACTTTCTACCGTTCGCCTTCGCCGGAAGCCTCGCCGTTCGTCGAAGTCGGTTCCACGGTGACGGCGGGTCAGCCGCTCTGCATCGTGGAAGCGATGAAGCTGATGAACGAAATCGAGTCCGAGCAAGCCGGCGTGGTACTCGAGATACTGGTCGACAACGCGACCAGCGTCGAATACGGGCAGAAGCTCTTCAAGCTCGGGAAGAGCTGAGGCGCTCCCGGCGCGGCACGAGCTGGATGTTTCGCAAGGTCTTGATCGCCAACCGCGGGGAGATCGCGATCCGGGTCATTCGCGCGTGCCGCGAGCTCGGCATCGCCACGGTCGCCGTTCACTCCGACGTGGATGCCAACTCGTTGCACGTACGCTTCGCCGATCAGGCCGTGTGCATCGGCCCCGCGGCGCCGGCGGAGAGCTACCTGCACATTCCCGCCATCATCAGCGCCGCCGAGATCAGCGCCGCCGACGCGATCCATCCCGGCTACGGCTTTTTGTCCGAAAACGCCGCGTTCGCCCGCGTCGTAGAAAGGTGCGGCCTCAAGTTCATCGGGCCGCGGTCGGGGGCGATGGACCTCTGGGGGGACAAGCTCAGGGCGCGTGAAACCGCGCAGCGTTTCGGGCTACCGCTCTTGCCGGGCAGCGATTCGCTGCGTGACGTCGCGTACGCTCGCGAGCAGGCGGAGCGGATCGGATTCCCCGTGATGCTCAAGGCGCGGGGCGGTGGCGGCGGCCGCGGCATGCGCGTCGTGCGAAGCAGCCCCGAGATGGACCGAGCTTTCGCCGCCGCGACGAGCGAGGCCATGACGTCGTTCAAGAACGCGGAACTCTATCTCGAGCGCTTCGTGGAGAGGCCGCGCCACATCGAATTTCAGGTGCTGGCGGACGAGCACGGACAGGTGCGCACGCTCGGCGAACGCGAGTGTTCGTTGCAGCGACGCAATCAGAAGCTGGTCGAAGAGGCTCCCAGCCCGGCGATGACGGAACAGCTGCGAGCCAGTATGGCGGAGACGATTCAGCGCGCCATCCTGGAGACGGAGTACACGTCGCTCGGCACGCTCGAGTTCTTGATGGATGAAGGCGGGGAGCTCTACTTCATGGAAATGAACACGCGGGTGCAAGTAGAGCATCCGGTGACCGAGATGGTCACGGGCGTCGATCTGATCGTCGAGCAAATTCGGATGGCGGCCGGCGAGCCCCTGAGCCTGCCCGACACGCGGCCGTGGCGCTTTCGGGGCCATGCCATCGAGTGCCGGATCATGGCCGAAGACGCCGAGACGTTCGCTCCTTCTCCCGGTCGCATCCTCGAGTACCATCCGCCCGGTGGCGTCGGCGTACGCGTCGATTCGGGCGTATTCGGCGGTTGGACCGTCCCGCCCCACTACGATTCCCTGTTGGCCAAGGTGATAGTGCACGGCTCGACACGCGAAGGCGCCCTGCGGCGCATGCAGTGCGCCCTCGAGGAGTTCATCATTACGGGTATCAAGACCAACGTGAGGCTGCATCAGCGGCTGCTCGCGGACCCGGAAGTGCGCGAGGGACGTATGACCACGCGTAGCGTCGAGCGGATCCTCGCCGAGGCGAGCTCCGTGACTTGAGCTCAGGAAGGGTCCGGCGCGGGGATAGCCGACGCCGTGGCACGCGGTGCGGTCGAGGGAGGGAGCGGCCTGACTTTGGGCTGCGGTTTTTTCTGGATGAGGCCGGCAACGACGACCGGTTCGGAGCCGTCGATGACCACGCGTCGCAGGTGGTAGCCTTCCAGGAAGACTTCGAGCGTCATCTTCTCCCTGGGCTTGAGCTCGACCTCGAGCGGCGACACGCCGAGCTTCTTTCCCGCGCGATAGACGCTCGCGCCGTCGGGGCGTACTCGGAGCAAGACCTTGCGCGTTCCTCCCGCGTCGGCGTCGGCATCGGCGTCGTTCGTCGCTTCGTCGGTCTGCTCCGGCACGCTCGGCTGTGCCGGCGCGGCGGTCGCTTGGGCGCCGGGGACCTCGACGGGCTCCGGTGCTGGGTCCGACTGCTGATCGGTCTTCGCCGGGGGAACTCTAGGCTCCTCTGGAACGGGCAACTGTGCCGGCGCGGCGACCGCAGGCTCGGGCGGAACTTCGGAGCTTTCGGAATCGTTGGTGCGCGACCAGAGCCACCAAGCGATGGCCACGGCGGCGAGCAGGACGAGCCAGATCGTCCCCGGCAAACCGCGGCGTTCTTCCTGGTCCGTCGCGGGCTCGGCGTCCGACGCGCGTTGCAGTGGTCCCGATTCCGGAACGCGCCCCGACGGCGTCGGCGCCGGGATCTCGTTCGGCTCGCCGCGGTGTTCGCCGGGTGCCGCTTCGACGGCTTCTGCGGCGGTCGCGGTGACCGCGGAGGAGGCCGCGGGCATCTCGTCCTTGCCGGCACCTGCCTTCGGGGCCTCACGCTTCGCCTCGGTAGCCGGGGCCTTTCTCTGTGGCGAGGCGGCCGCTTGCTCGGCGGGTGGCGGCGCGCTCGGCTGGGGTTCCGGCTCGGGAGCTTCGTCGTCCCACCCTGAATCCACGACCTCTGCCTGCTTGCTCGCTTCCTGGAGCGACGGCGGCAGGGTGCTCTGTTTGGGGGGTACGCTCGAGACGTCGCGCCAAAGACCGCGCCGCGCCGACGCCTCGGAAGCGTCCCCGGGCGGCGCGGAGCTGGACTCGCTCGGCGCCGGCGACGCGGAGCGCGGCACGCTCTCGTCGGGCGCGGATGGTGCCGTCACCGGCGCCCCCGACACGACCGGCGGTCGCTCCGACGCGGAGGGCGTCTGCTCGCCGGCAGCGGGCTTTGCCACCGATTCGGCGGGAGGACTGCCGCGCTTGCCTTTCTTCCTTCGTTTCGATCGACCCAACGTGCTCGGTCCTTGCGGGCGCCGCCTCGGCTCGAGCCGAAACTAATCCCAAGCAGGATGCCGCGTCCACAGGGCTCCCGCGTCCGGGGTTTGGAGTCGAGCCCCAGCCAGCCGGTCGGGGCCTTGGATCCCGGCCGGCCTCGAGTAGATTGACTCGCGTGTCTTCCCTCGTGTCCCGCGTGATCGCGGGGGATACTCGAGCTGCCGCCCGCCTTTGCCGTCTGGTCGACGACGGTGCGAGCGGATACGCTGACGCTCTCCGGGCCCTCTACCCGCACTCTCGGTCAGCGTGGCTGGTGGGGGTCACGGGCAGTCCCGGAGCGGGCAAGAGCACGCTGGTGAGCGCGCTGGTGCAGGCGTTTCGCGCCGAGGGGTCACGGGTCGGCGTCGTCGCGGTCGACCCCTCGAGCCCATTCAGCGGCGGAGCGATCCTCGGCGATCGGATCAGGATGCAAGCGCATGTGTCCGATCCGGACGTGTTCATTCGTTCGGTGGCGGCGCGCGGCGCGCTCGGCGGTCTGTCGCGCTCGACCGCCGACCTCGCGTGCGTGCTCGGTGCCTGGGGCGCCAAGGTGGTTCTGATAGAAACCGTGGGGGTCGGACAGAGCGAGCTCGAGGTGGCGCGGTCCGCCCACACCACGCTGGTCGTCGTTGCGCCGGGCATGGGCGACGAGGTGCAAGCGCTCAAGGCCGGCGTGCTCGAGGTGGCGGACGTCTTGGTCGTCAACAAGGCCGACCGTGAAGGCGCGGAGACCACCGCGCACGACCTCGAGTCCACGATTACCCTCGGCATCGCGGACGCGGGCACGGCCGGCGCGAGCGCCGCGCGACGTCACTCAGTTGCGGCTTTCCGCGGCGGTGCGCGCGGTGAAGTCGGGTTCCTGCCGAAGGTCGTGCGCACCGTTGCCACGCGCGGCGAAGGCGTCGCGGAGCTCGTCGAGGCGATGAGAGCTCACAGAATCTGGCTCGAGTCGACGTCCGAAGGGCAGGCGCGCTGGCGGGCGCGGGTGCATCAACGGCTAGTCCGCGCGCTGCGCGAGCGCGTTGCCGATCGCGCGCTCGAGCGATTGCGCTCGCTCATCGACGCGGCGGCGGCGCGGGTCGAAAGCGGAGCCGTCGACCCGTACACCGCTTGCGACGAGCTCATGCTCGAGCTCGAGTCGCGCGACTGACGGCGCGGTCCGCGCTACTCGGGGCAGCCGATGCGCGACTCGCCGACCGCGACGTCGTCGATCCAGACCTCGCGCGCAGCGTCGTCCTGGTAGCTTTCCCAGCCCACGTAGAGGCGCTCGAACGGTCGTGGAAAGTACCAGGTTCCGCCGGTGGCGTCCGGGGAACAGCCTTCTCCGCTGCCCACGATGGTCAAGTCTTCCAGGGGCTCGCCGTCGAGCCAGAACCGCTGCGTATTCGTGGCGCCCTCGAAGTACCATTCCACGCAAGCCCACGCGCCCTCCGGCATCGTCGTTTGCGAGTGCTGCCAGCAGTCGCTCGTCGCCCCCTCCGAGTAGTAGTTCGCCATCAGGCGCTGCATGTGCTGACCGCCGTAGCGCACCATCGCGGTGGTGATCCCCTGTTCGGCAACGGGGCCTTCCCCTTGGATGATGGTCCAGTGGACACCGTCGTTTCCGGCCGCGTCCGTGTAGATCATCATGCGGCCGTAGAACGCGTTCTGTGCGATGGGGAAGGGCGCTTCGATACCGATGTAAGCGCGCTGATAGGCGTTCTGCCCGTTCGTCGAGAACTTCACGGACTTTTCGCCGCTCGCGTGCTGCGCCGTGTCGATGCCGACGCTCCCGTTGTTCGTGCTCACCGTCCACGGCCCGCCCGGCTCGCCGTCGTAGGCTTCGAAATCCTCGCAGACCAGGGCGCTCGAGCACGGGTCCATCGCGGTTCCTCCCGAGCCGCCGTTTCCTCCCGCGACGGCGCCCCCGCTGCCGCCCGCCGAAAAGCCCCCGCTGCCGCTCGAGCCGCCGCCGCCGCTGCCGCCGGAGGCGCCTCCGCTGCCGTTTGGCGAGCCACTGCTGCTGGCCGTTCCGCCGCCGTTGCTCGTCCCGCCGGACGTCGAGGACCCGCCCGCCGTCGCCGTACCGCCGCCCGTCGTCGTGGCCGCGCCGGCATTGCCACCGCTGCCAGAGCTTCCCGGAGCAGGAGCTTCGTTGCCTGAGCAGGCTAGAGCAACGCCGACGCTCATCACGTACGCAAGACGCCGTGCTCCGCCGTCTCGCCCACGGCCGTCGAGTTCACGCCGAAACACCGCGAAGGGACGTCGCATGCAAGCCCGCAGCCTAACACACATGGGTCGAGCGGCTCGTCAAGCGGAGCGAGCGAGCGCGCCCTTGCGCACGCGGGACGCCGTTTTCTTTCCAAGCGGTTCTCGTTGGAGCGCTTTTTTTCCGGGAGCGCCTTTGCCGGGCCGCTCATTTTTCGCCGGCGTCGTGCCTTCGCCCCACTTCGGTTTCGGCTGGTTCGCACGCGAGGCCATCGATCGTGTGGGCTTGCGGCCGACCTGTTCGGCGTGAAATGCCGAAGGACAATGGGTGCGGACGGGGCAGATCGCGCACGCCGGCTTTCGCGCCGTGCACAGCCGGCGCCCGTGAAAGATGAGCGTGTGCGAGAGGATGTCCCAGTCGCGCTTCGGGAACAGCCGCATCAGGTCTCGCTCGATGTCCACCGGCGAGTCGCACGCGGTGAAGCCCAGGCGTTGCGACAGGCGCTGCACGTGCGTGTCGACGACGACGCCCTCCGGACGACCGAAGGCCACTCCCAGGACGACGTTGGCAGTCTTTCGCCCGACGCCCGGCAGCTCGACCAGGGCGTCGAGACGCGCCGGCACCTGACCCGAGTGCTCCGCGACGAGCCGCTGGGCGAGACCGATGATGTTCCGCGCTTTCTGGCGGAACATGCCCAGGCGGTTCAGGGCTTGCTCGACGTCCTCTTGCGCAGCCCGCGCGAGCGACGCCGCGTCCGGCCAACGCCGGAAGAGCTCGGGCGTGACGCGGTTCACGCCCACGTCGGTGCTTTGCGCGGAAAGAACCGTCGCGACGATGAGCTGGAACGCGCCGTCGTGATCGAGCTCGCAATGGGCGTCGGGATAGGCCCGGCGCAGGCCGCGGAACGCCTTCCGCGCGACCGCGCCCTCCACGAGCCTTGCTGCCGCCGTCGCGAGCGCGCCCTTCTTTACCGGCATGCTCGACCGTCAGCTCGCGTCGTCTGCGCCGCCTTCGCCGCCGAAGGACGCGCCATCCTCGCTTCCGGCGTCGAGCTCCCCTTCCGGGGAAGCGCTGGGCGGCTCGCTGTCGCCTGGTTCGCCCGGTTCGTCGCTCTCACCGACGGATTCGATGGCCACGACGCGCTCGTCGTCGTCGACGTTCATCACCTTGACGCCCTGCGCGTTGCGGCCGGTCTCGCGGATCTCCTCGACGCGCGTGCGAATCGTCTGGCCACGATCGGTGATCAGCATGACCTCGTCGGTGGGCTTGACCAGCGCGACGCCCACCACCGGTCCGTTGCGGTCGCTGCACTCGATCAAGATGATGCCCTTTCCGCCGCGGTGCTGCGCCCGAAACTCCTCGAGCTTGGTGCGCTTGCCGTAGCCGCGCTCACAGATTGCGAGCACCTGGTCTCGATCCGAGCCGGTGGTGGAGAGGCCCACGACTTGGTCGTCTTCCTCGAGCTCGATCGCCTTCACGCCCGCGGTGTTGCGGCCCATCGGACGCACTTGCTGCTCGTCGAAGCGAATCGATTTGCCCTGGCGCGTCGCGATCAGAAATTCCGCGCCTCCGTCGGTGACCGCCGCGGTGAGCAGCTGGTCGTCGTCGCCGATCTTCACGCCGATGATGCCCTTTTCCCGGTAGTTCTGATAGTCGAGCACGCTCGTTTTTTTGATCTGCCCGCGCCGCGTCAGCGTGGTGACGAAGGTGCCCTCGTTGAACTCTTCCACCGGGGTGATCGCCGCGATGCGCTCGGCTTCCTCCATGCCGATGAAGTTGACGATGGCGCGGCCCTTCGCGCTGCGCGCCGCTTGAGGAACCTCGTAGACCTTCTTGACGTACACCTTGCCGCGGTCGCTGAAGAAGAAGACGAAGCTATGGGTCGAGGCGACGAACAGCTGGTTCACGAAGTCGTCCTGGCGCGCCTCCATGCCGCGGTTGCCTTTGCCGCCGCGCTTCTGAGCCTTGTAGGTCGAGAACGGCGTGCGTTTGATGTAACCGGAGTGGGAGATGGTGACGACCATGTCCTCCTCCTGAATCAAGTCCTCGATCTGGATTTCCGCTTCGTTGTCGACGATGTCCGTGCGCCGCTCCTCGCCGTGCTTCTCCTTGATCTGCTCGAGCTCGTCGACGATGAGCCTCATCAGCTCGGTTTCGTCCGCGAGGATGGTGTGAAGCCCGAGAATCGTCGCGCAGAGCTCGCCGTACTCCCGAGCGAGCCGCTCCTGCTCGAGCCCGGTGAGCCGGGCCAGGCGCATTTCCAGGATCGCCCGAGCCTGCCGCTCGCTCAGCCGATAGTCGCCGCGCGCCGCGGCCGCCGCGATTTCCTGCTCGGGGCGGCCCGCGCGGCGCACGAAGTGCTCGAGCCCTTTGAGCGGCAGCTCCATCAAGCGTTCGCGCGCGACGTCGGGGTCCGGCGAGTTGCGGATCGTCGAGATGACGAGATCGACCTCGGTGGCGGCCATGCCGAGCCCTTCCACGATCTCGCGCTCGATCTCGGCCTTGCCGAGCTCGAAGCGCGTGCGCCGGCTCACGACGTCCCGGCGGTGCTCGATGAAGATGGACAGCGTCTCCTTCAGGTCCAAGATCGCCGGACGGCCGTTGACGATCGACAGGTTGATGATGCCGAACGATGCTTGTATGTCCGTCAATCGGTACAGCTGGTTCAGGACAACCTGCGGAAAAACGTCCTTTTTCAGCTCGATGACCAGGCGCATGCCGTCGCGGTCGCTCTCGTCGCGCGCCTCCTTGATGCCTTCGATGCGCTTGTCGCGCATGAGCTCGCCTATCTTGGCGTGCAGGCGCGCCTTGTTGACCTGGTAGGGAATCTCCGTGACGACGATCTGCTCGCGCTCGGTCCCGACGATCTGTTCGATCTCGGTACGGGCACGAATCACCACCTGCCCGCGCCCGGTCTTGTAGGCCTGGTAGATGCCGGCGCGACCGAAGATGGTGCCGCCGGTGGGGAAATCCGGCCCCGGGACGTGCTTGAGCAGCTCTTCCACCGCGGCGTCGGGCTCGCGGATCAGGTAGATCGTTGCGTCGATGATCTCGCTCAGATTGTGGGGCGGAATATTGGTCGCCATGCCGACGGCGATGCCGCCTGAGCCGTTGACGAGCAGGTTCGGAAAGCGCGCGGGCAATACCAGCGGCTCTTCTCGCGACTCGTCGAAATTGGGTACGTACTCGACGGTCTCCTTTTCGATGTCCGTCAAGAGGTCCATCGCGATGCGCGCGAGCCGGCACTCCGTGTACCGATAGGCGGCCGCGGGGTCGCCGTCGACGGAGCCGAAGTTGCCCTGCCCGTCGATCAACGGGTAGCGCATCGAAAAATCCTGCGCCATGCGCACGAGCGCATCGTAGACACTGGCGTCGCCGTGCGGGTGGTAATTGCCCAATACCTCGCCGACTACCTTGGCGCACTTGCTGTACGAACCGCCCGGCGAGAGGTTCAAACCGCGCATCGCGTAGAGGATGCGGCGGTGTACGGGCTTCAGGCCGTCGCGCGCGTCGGGGATTGCGCGGCCGATGATGACGCTCATCGCGTAGTCCAAGTACGAGGTACGCATCTCGTCTTGGATGCTGATCGGGTGCTCCTGGGGGCTCTGCGGAGGGGGGGGAGTTTCGTCTTGCATGGGGGTTTTTTGCGCCGCTCATCGGCGCCATCACGAGCTTGCAGGTACCCCAAGGAATGGGCCGCGACAACCACGCTCGCGACGCTTTGCTTGGAGCGATAAAGCTCTGTATTTCTGGCTATTTATGGCTCGGTCACTTGAAGTGGACCACGAGCTGCCAGGTCAAGGCCAGCGCGAGCAGGAAAACCAGCCACCACAGTTCTCGCGGCGTCTCGCGGCGCGGCCGCCTCGAAAGCTCGTCGAGTTTCTGCTCGAGCTCGACGAGCCGCGTCTCGAGCGCGGTGAGGCGTGCGTCGGTTTCGACTTCGAAGCGCTCCGCCGGCTGAGGGGCGGAGAGCAACGTTTCATGATTTTCGGCTGCCGCATCGCCGTCGGATGAGCTGGCGCGCGGCGTTTCCGGAGCGACTTCTTCGTCGGGGCCGGCGTGCTCTTGGGCCATCTCAGAAGAAGTTACCGATGGTGAACTCGAACACGCTCGACTCTTCGAAAGGCAGCGGCGAAAACGGATAGCCCCATTCGAAGCGCAGCGGGCCGAGCGGGCTGAACCAGCGAATCCCGAAGCCCCAGGACGTGCGCATGTGGGCGAGATCTTCGATGCCGTCGAAGCAGGGGCTGACCACGTCGAACGGCGCGCTGCCGCCGGCGGCGTCGCAGTAGTTCTGTTCCAGGTTCCAGGCGTTGCCCGCGTCGGTGAAAACGACGCCACGCACGCCGACGTCCTCCAAAATCGGAAACTCGAGCTCGAGATTCTGGAAATACATCAAGTTGCCGCCGATGAAAGCGCCGTCCGCGATCGGGGCGCTGTTCGGGTCGGTGCTGTTGGTCAGCGGCATGCGGGGCCCGATGGTGCGGAAACGGTAGCCGCGCACGTCGAGAATGCCTCCCAGAAAGAAACGGGCGAAGATCGGCACGCCCTCGCGCGAGGGGCTCGTCACCAGGCCGGCCTCGGTATTGAGCTTGATCACGAAACCCCTGCCAAGCGGGTAGTAGAAGCGACCGACGAAGCGGTCGCGCAGGAATTCGTTCTCCGAGCCGAGCGCCGAGGTGGCCCACTCCGTCGATGCGCGCAGGTAGATGCCGCTGGTCGGAAACAGGCGATTGTCGCGAGTATCGTAGGTGAGGGCGGGACGCAGGCTCGACGTGAAACCGTCGTTGAAGAGGTTTGCGAGCGGCAGCTGCGCGAACGAGCTGATGCGACCCGAAGTGCCGAGAAAGGTCTGTTGCGGCGTCGTGGAAACTTCGTCGAGCGAGCCGTTGTAGGTGAGCGAAGCTTCGAGCTCCGGCTCGATCAACGGGTAGCCGAACGTGATGGCGCCGCCGCGGCTGCGCTGCGAGAAGTCCTCGAAGATGCGCAGCTGATCGAAAAGATCGACGCTGAGGCTGAAGCGGCTGTCGAGGAAGTAGGGCTCGATGAAGCGAATGTTCACCAGCCGGCGAATGCCGGACACTTGAGCCTGCAGCGACAAGCTTTGCCCGTTGCCGAACAGGTTCGCCTGCTGCACCTGCGCGGTGGCGATGAAGTTTTCGATGGAGGAGAAGCCGGCGCCCACCTGGAACGTCCCGGTGGGCCGCTCGCTGACCTCGATGTACACGACGACGCGGTCCGGCCCCGACCCCTGCTCGGTCGAGATGTCGACGCGCTCGAAGTAGCCGAGCGCCGTCACCCGCCGCCGCGACTGTTCGAGCTTGCTCTCGCTGAACAGGTCCGTCTCCTCGATTTCCAGCTCGCGCCGGATCACCTTGTCGCGCGTCTTCGTGTTGCCGCGCACCTCGATACGTTCGAAGTAGACCTCCGGCCCGCGCAGCACGGGAACCACGATGTCGACCTCGTGATGCTCTTCGTCGAGCTCCGTTTCCGGGTTTGCTTCGACGTGAGCGAAGCCGTGATCGCGATAGAGCGTGCGAATCGCCTGCAGGTCCTCCAGCAGCTCGGCGCGGTTGAAGAACTGTCCCGGTTCTGCCCGCACCATCATGCGCAGGTTCCGGCGGCCGCCGATGGGCTCGACTTCCTCGCCGTTCGGGCCTCGCTCGTAAACGCGAAGCTGGCGGATCTTGTAGCGCGGCCCCTCGTTGATGGTGATCGAGACCTCGATGCCGGTTCGATCCGGCGTCAGCATGATCCGCGGTGTGTTGATGGAAACCGAAAGGTAGCCGCGATCGTAGTAGAGCGCGCTGATGACGGCGATGTCGCGCTCGAAGGCGTCCTGGCGGAAAGGGCCGCCGGAACCGAACGAAAAGAACCCGGCGTTGCCGGTGAACATGACGGCACGCAGCTCTTCCGACGGAATCTCGTCGTTGCCGATGAAGGTGACGCGCCGCACCGTGACTTGGCCGTGCTCCTGGATCCGAAAGCGGACGGTCACCTCGTTGTTGCGGCGCGAGACGATCTCGTGCTCCGCCTCCGCCAGGAAGTAGCCCTCCTCGGCGTACATATCGCGGATCTTCTGGATGCTGCGGCGGATTGCGGGCCGGCTCAAGACAGAGTTTTGCTTGACCTCGATGGCCTCCGCCAAGTCCTCCTCGTCGAGTTCGTCGTTACCCTCGAACTCCACCAGCGTCACCGTGGGGCGTTCGCGGACGAGGAAGCGCAGCACCACGCCGTCGTCGCGACGCTGTAGATCGACCTCCAGGTGGTCGAACAGACCGGACTGGTAGAGCTCGCGTACGTCCTGGGTCAAAGTGTCGGGGTCGAAGGCCTGCCCGACGCGCAGCGTGAGGTAGCCGAGGACGTCGTCCTGACTCACGCGGCGATTGCCCGCGACGGACATCTCGACGATCGGCAGCCCCGCCGCGAGTTCGGCTTCTCCCGGAGGCAGGTCCTGCAGCACGGGCCTATCGACGGCCGGCTCCTCGGCGTCCGACTCGTCCGCGCCGGGTTGCTCCGCTTCGGGCGCGTCGCTGCCCGTCGCGTCGTCTCCAGCCTCGGTTCCGTCCGGAGCGGGAGCTGGTGCCGGCGCGGGTGCGGGCGGCGCGGGCGCCTGCGCGCGCGCAGCCGACGAGACGACGAGCAACAACGAGAGCAGCGCGACCGCCCTCAGGATCGCGCAAAGCCGGGCGGCGCTTCCCCGTCGAAGAGCCCGAATGCCGCCTCGGGCTCGCGCGCGCCCCGACAAGGCCGGCGCGTCGGCGAGCGAGGGATGCCGGGTGGTAGCGCGCACGGTCGGGAAGGAGCTCCTGGCTGGTTTCGTGATTGCACCAAACGACCGGTGCGCGCCTCGCGTAGCCCATCGTTGCGTTCGTCTCAAGCGATTGGACCTCGTTCGGCTTCCGAACGCGTCGAACCGGCTCCGGCTCGGCCTGGGGGCCGACGGCGTCACGCGCTATACGTCGAGGTCCAGAGCCTGTTCGGCGTGGTCCATGATGAAGTGAAAGCGGGACGATGGATCCTTGCCCATGAGCTCGTTCACGATGCGATCGGTCTCGAGCCCGTCGCCTATGTGGACTCGCAGCAGCCTGCGCGTCCTCGGGTTCAGCGTCGTTTCCCAGAGGGTTTGCGGCATCATCTCGCCCAGACCCTTGAAGCGCGTGATGTCGAGCTTGGCCCTGCCGCTGTGGGCCTTGACGAGCCGATCGCGATCGGTCTCGTCGACGGCCCACTCGGTCTTGTCGCCCGCGTCGATGCGGTACAAGGGCGGCACCGCGACGTAGACGCGGTCGTTTTTGATCAAATCCGGCAGGTGGCGGTAGAAAAAGGTTAGGAGCAGTGTCGTGATGTGATGCCCGTCCGAATCGGCGTCCGCCAGGATCACGACGCGGTCGTAGCGGAGCTTGCCGAGGTCGAACGTCTTGCCGATGCCGCAGCCGAGCGCCGTCACGAGATCGGCGAGCTCGCGGTTTTCGAGCACCTTGTTCAGGGCGAGGCTCTCCGTGTTGAGCACCTTGCCGCGTAGCGGCAACACGGCCTGATGTGCTCGGTCTCGAGCTTGCTTGGCGGAGCCGCCCGCCGAATCCCCCTCCACGATGAAAAGCTCGCTGTTCTTGCGGTCGGTGTTGCTGCAGTCGCTCAGCTTGCCCGGCAGCGTCAGGCGGCCGCCCGTCGCGCTCTTGCGCGAAACGGCGGCGGAGGCGGCGCGCGAGGCCTCGCGCGCGCGCGCCGACAGCACGATGCGACCGACAATCGCTTCGGCCACGCTGCGGTTCGAGTTCAGCCACTGCTCCAGGGCGGGCCTCACGCTGCCGTCGACCAGGGCGGCGACCTCCTGGTTGTTGAGGCGGTCCTTCGTCTGGCCCTGGAACTGCGGATCGGAGATGAAGACACTGAGCACGCAGAAGAGCCCTTCGCGGATGTCTTCTCCAGTCAGGGTCACGCCGCGCGGCGCGAGCTTGTGGGTCTCGATGTAGTTGCGCAGCGCCTTGCCGATCCCCGCGCGTAGCCCGTTTTCGTGCGTGCCGCCCGTCGCGGTCGGAATGCCGTTGACGTAGCTCCGTACGTGTTCTTCGGTCGATTCCGTCCACTTCAGCGCCACTTGGATGCGGCTGCCGTTGTCGCGAAAGTGCGTGAACGGCACCGGATGAACGGGCCGCGCCTTGCGCTGCTCGATGATCTTGCCGAGGTAGTCGGCGATGCCCGCCGCGTGGACGAACTCGCGCCGCTCGCCCCGGGCCTCGTCGACGAAAACGACCTTGACGCCCTGGTGCAAGAAGCTCGTCACCTCCAGGCGCTCCTGGATCGTCTCCGCGCTGAATTCGACACGAGGGAAGATCGTGGGGTCCGGCTGAAACGAGATGGTGGTACCGGTGCCCCGCGCGGCGCCGAGCCGGTGCAGCTTTCCTGCCGGATTTCCGCGCTTGAATTCCATCTGCCACGTCGCCCCGCCGCGCTTCACCGTTGCGACGAGCTTCTGCGACAATGCGTTGACCACGGAGGCGCCGACGCCGTGAAGGCCTCCCGCGGTCTTGTAGTTGTCGTTTTCGAACTTGCCGCCGGCGTGGAGCGTACAGAGGATGATCTCCAGCGCCGGCTTCTTGTACTTGGGATGCAGGTCGACGGGGATGCCGCGGCCGTTGTCGCTCACGGTGACGGTGCGGGCGTCGCGGTGCAGCGTGACGACGATTTCGTTCGCGTGGCCGTTCATCGCCTCGTCGACGGCATTGTCGAGCACTTCCCATACCAGATGGTGAAGCCCCGTCGTGCTGACGCCGCCGATGTACATCCCGGGACGCTTGCGCACGGGCTCCAGGCCCTCGAGCACGGTGATGTCTTTGGCTGAGTACTCGGGCATCCGGATGCTCCTCACTCCACGGGCGCGTCGAGGGGCGGCGGCGCCTCCGGCACGGGGCGTACCACCTCGATCAGGCTGCCTTGCTTGATGACCTCGCGGCCGCGACCGCCGCGGCTGCTCGCTTCGTAGCGTGAGCTTCCGATGCGTTGCTCGCCGCCCCGGTTGGTACGAACGACGAGGACGTCGGATGCCGAGCGCGCCGCGCGAAAGCCGATCAAAACGTCTGAAGGAGCGAGCTTCACGAGCAAAACGCCCTTGCCGGGCCCCGAGAGGTAGTTCACCTCTTCCACCGGGCAGAGCAGACAGCGCCGCTCGCGGCTTGCCGCGATCAACGTTTCCCCGCCGTGCACGAGCTCGACCCCGAGCACCTCGGTCTTGTCGGCGACTCTCGCGAAGCGGCGTCCGCTGCGCGTGCTCGGCTCCAGGTACGCCGAAAGGCCGAAGCACAGCGCGTAGCCGTCGCTGGTCGCCGCGACGGCGTAGCTCTCCGGGTAGTAGCCTTCGCGCTCGCTGACGTCGCCGACGATGCGGGGGTCGAGCGACAGCGTGCTCACGATGCGTTCACCGTCCTTGAGCTTGAATAGCTTCTGAATCGGCTCGCCGTGCCCGGTCGTGGCCGGAACGTCGATGATGCGAGAAGTGTAGACGCTGCCGTAGTTCGAGAAAAACGCGATCGCGCTTCGCGTCGAGCCGGCGACGCAGGCGAGCACGCTGTCGCCTTCGCGCATGCGCGTGGCCGCCGGTTGCTTGATTTCCCGCTGCCGCTTGATCCAGCCGTCGTTGGTCAAAAGGACATGGTTGTCCTCGGCGACGATCAAGTCCTCTTCGGAAAACTCGGGCTCGCTGGCCACGGCTTCGATCCGCGTGCGCCGCTTGAACGCCTTGGCATGGTCGCGCGAAAGCTCCTCGATTTCGCCGCGCACGATGGCCCAAATGCCGCGAGATTCTGCTTCGACGAGCAGCTTCTTGATCTCGCGCGCCCGCTTCCTTTTCTCCTTGAGCTCCTGCTGTATGACCAGGATTTCCAGGCGTGCCAGGCGGTACAGGCGAAGCTCGAGGATGGCGTCGGTCTGTTCCGCGTCGAGCTCGAAACGGCTCATGATCTTCTTTGCTGCGTCGGCCTTGCCCTCCGACGCTCGGATCAGCGCCAGAATCTTGTCGAGGGCGTCGAAGACGGCGACGAACCCCTCGAGTACGTGCATGCGCTTGACGAGCGCATTGAGCTCGTGCTCGAGCCTGCGTCTCACGACCTCCAGACGAAAATGCAAGAAGTGCCACAGCATCGTGCGAAGGTCGATGCGCTCTGGGCGTCCGACGTCGGGGTTCTCCGTCGGCACCAGGCAGGTCAGATTGACGGCCACGTTGACCTGCAACGGCGTGTGCTTGCACAAGTACGCCAGCACCTTGTGCTCGTCGGCGTCCTGCTTCAGCTCGAGTTCGATGGCGACGTCTTCGCCCGATACGTCGCGAACGTCGACGAGCAGCGGCATTTTGCGCGATACGACGATTTCCGCGATGCGCTCGACCAGCGTCGCCTTGTTGACCAGGTAGGGGATGCTGTCGATCACCACTTTCTTGGAGCCGCGGCTTTCGGCTGCGGTTCGCCAGGTGCCGCGCACTCTCAGCGTGCCCTGGCCGTTCTCGTAGACATCTTTGATCTCCTCCTGGGAAGAGACGATTTGTCCCCCGGTCGGGAAGTCCGGCCCTTTTATGGTGCGGCTGAGCTCGCGGCTCGACAGATCGCCGCCCTTGAGCAGGGCGTCGAGCAGCCGGACCGCGGCGGCGCACACTTCCTCCGGGTTGTGCGGCGGGATGTTGGTCGCCATGCCCACCGCGATTCCGGTCGCGCCATTGACGAGGAGATTCGGCAGGCGGGACGGAAGTACGACCGGTTCCGTCTTGGTTCCGTCGTAGCTCGGCCGGAACGCCACCGTATCGTGGGGGAGCTCGGCCAGCATCGCCGCCGAGATCGGTGCGAGCCGGCACTCGGTGTAGCGCATGGCGGCGGCCGAATCCCCGTCGAGCGAGCCGAAGTTACCCGAACCGTCGACCAGCGGAAGTCGCATCGAAAACGGCTGTGCCATCCTGACGAGGGCATCGTAGATCGCCGAATCGCCATGAGGGTGGTAGTTGCCCATGACGTCGCCGACGACCTTGGCGCACTTGCGGTGCTTCGCGTCCGCGCTCAGGCGCTGCTGCCACATCGTGAACAAGATGCGGCGCTGCACCGGTTTGAGGCCGTCGCGCACATCCGGCAGCGCGCGGCTCGTGATGACGCTGAGCGCGTAGTTTAGGTAACGCGCCTGCGCGAGCTCGTGCAGCGGAACGATCGTTTCGGCGAACAGCTCGCCTTGCGACGCCGGCTCGCCGGGCTTTTGGCTTCGGCGCGAGGACGATTTCTTGGTCTTTCGGGTGGCCACGAAAAATCCCCCAATTTGTTCAGGGGCAGGGGACTCTCGCTAGCTTCTCGGGGCCGGTCTGGTCAACAAATGACCGGCGTTCGCGGTTCCTCGAGGTGCGGCCCCGGCGGATGCCGGGCTGCCATTGCCGGCCGGCAGGCCTGGCTCAGCGCGGTGGCTCGCGGTAGTCGTCGATGTCGATGTCGTAGCGCTTCATCCAGCGGTGAACCTGCATTCGGGCCTTGCCGAGCTCGCGGCCCACGGCGGCGACGTTCCCCTGGTGGGCGCGCAAGAGTTGTTTGAGCTCCTCCGCCGTCGGGGCCACGCGGTCCGCGGTTGGTTTGGGCTCGAGCGTTCGCGACGGTGCGCCGCCCGAGGACGGCCGTGCGTAGTCGCGCATGGCCTCGCGCACGGCTTCAGGCAGCTCGCTCTGGTCGACCACGTCCGATTCGGAGAGCGCGACGCAGCGCTTCACGCAAGCTTCGAGCTCTCGTACGTTGTACGGCCAGTCGTAGTGCAAAAGGCCCGCCATGAAGGGGAAGGTCGGGCAGAGCTCGGGCTTCCCGTGACGTTCCAGGAAGGTGCGCACCAAGAGGTAGACGTCTTCCTTGCGTTCGCGAAGCGGCGGAAGGTAGACCTGGTATTCGTTGAGCCGCGCGAAGAGGTCGGGACGAAACACTCCGGCCGCCTGCAGGCGACCCAGGTCTCGGTGCGTCGCGCACACGATGCGCACGTCGACGTGCTCCGTCGTGGTCGCGCCGAGCGGCAGTACTTCCTTGGATTGGAGCACGCGGAGCAGCTTGGCCTGAGCCTCGAGCGGCATGTCGCCGATTTCGTCCAGCAACAGCGTGCCTTCGTGGGCTGCCTTGATGAGCCCCGGTTTGTCGCGATCCGCGCCCGAAAAGGCGCCGCGGCGGAAGCCGAACAGCTCGCTCTCGATCAGCGAACCCGGAATCGCCGCGCAATTGATGGCACAGAAGGGACCGCGCCGTCCGCTCTGGGAGTGCAGCTCGCGCGCCG
>DASWGX010000561.1:0-7191 GCA_036393455.1 Polyangiaceae bacterium | reverse complement strand
GGCCGATAAAGTTCTCGCGATCGAATACTCCGGCCCCAGAATACTTCGGTGTCGGCGGAGACCTCGGTGCGTGTCGCGCCGGCGAGAGGGCTCAAAAAAGAAAGGGTTTGCGGCTAAAACGTTTTAGTTTCAGTATCCAGCTCTACTTTGCAAGGTACCGACGTTTCACCGAGGAGGATCCGTCCCGTGCCGATCCGAGCTTTACCGACGAGCGCAGCCACGAAAAGGTGCCGGGAACCGAGGGCGGTGCGCGCCGCTCGCTTCGAGGTGGCGAAGGCCGCACGCGCTGGTGTGTTGCGCGCGTCATGCGGTTGGGTTTGGACTTTGGGCGGCTTGCTCTTGATGGCGGCTTGCACGTCGTCGGGGCCGGGCTCGGCGGACGGTGCTTCTGCGAGCGGGGCACAGAGCGGTCAGGGCGGTGCGACCGGTTCCGGTTCCGCTGCGACCGGAGCGGGCGGCATGGACTTGGGCAATCCACCGCAACCGGGCTTGCCCGGCGTTCAGGTCGATCCCGGCTCGGGTGTCGTCGTGTGCGTGCCGCTCTGCACCGAGATCACGGACCCGGCGCTCGATCCTCAGGGCGACGACTGGGGTTGGGAGAACGGCGGCTCGTGCATCATCCCGACGACGGCCACCGCTTCGAACGACGCTTGCACGACAGGGGAAACGCTGCCGCCCCCGGCGCCGCGGCCCGGTGTCGTAACCCGCAACACGGGCGGCGAGCGCGAATGCACGGCGGTGTGTCAATTCTATGCGTCGCCCACGCAGCCCGGCGCCAACGCCGACGGCTTCGCCGACGACTGGGCGTACGAGAACAACGCTACCTGCGTGATCCCGAACACGCAGACGGCCGCGACCAGCCTCGCGTGCACGACGGGTGAGCCGGTGCCCGAGAGCCCGCCGCGCCCCGGCGTGGTCGTGGCGAGCGGCGTCGGCGGCGAGCTCACTTGCATCGCGCTCTGTACGTTCTTCACGACGCCGACCCAGCCCGGCGCCAACGGGGACAACCTCGGCGACGACTGGGCGTACGAGAACAGCGATTCGTGCATCATTCCCGGCACGCTCACGGCCTCGAACACGCCGTGCACGACCGGCGAGGCCGTCCCGCCGCCCGAGCCCCGGCCCGGCATCATGGTCAACTCCGACCCGCTCGAGGATAGCTGTTTGACGAGCGCGTGCGTTCCGCTCTGCCGTGTCGTTACCGCGGGCGCCGACCCCGCGTACCCGGACTGGGGCTGGGAAGACAGCGCATCGTGCGTGATTCCGGGCTCCACGACGGCGACGCTGCTTCCCAAATCGGAAGAAAATCATGGATACGCCGTGCCGCCGCGCGCTTGCACCTGGGGAGCGCCTCCGGTCGACGTGATGGCGCCACCGGCTCTCGACGCCACGCGCGTCGTGCAAAACTATTTCAAGACCGACGGCGCGGTGCTGCGCGATCCGTATGGCCAGCCCTTCCTGATCCGCGGCGTGAACAACTCGCACGGTTGGTACGACATCTGCGGCCAATACGCGGCCTACGAAGCGCTCGACAACATCGCCGCCGCGGGCGCCAACGCCGTTCGCGTCGGCTGGGCGTTCGAGTCCATCGATCCGGTCGGCCCCGACATGGGAGAGGAAGAAAAGCCGGTGATCGGCACCAATGCGCAGCTGCTCGCCGAAATCCTGCACCGCATCGTCGAGCTACAGATGGTTCCCATCCTGGCGTTGAACGACTCCACCGGTCAGACCGACACCGAGTGGCCGCGCCGCATGGCACAGTTCATCACCGCCCCCGGCTA
Source organism: Polyangiaceae bacterium (assembly GCA_036393455.1). GTDB lineage: Bacteria > Myxococcota_A > Polyangia > Polyangiales > Polyangiaceae > DASWGX01. Next base: position 5,410 of record DASWGX010000561.1, on the reverse strand, counting down.
CAAGGAAGTGATGCTCGCCTATGAGGCCTATCTGCTCATCGGCATCGCCAACGAGTGGAACGGTACTCAGTTTTCGACGGCCTACACTCAGGCCGTGACTTACTTCCGCGAGCAGGGCATCAACCACACGCTGGTGGTGACGGCCAACGACTGGGGTCAGGGGTGCCAGGCGATCTTGGATTTCGGCGGCGACATCATCGATGCCGACCCGCTCGACAACGTGCTGTTCGACATGCACATTTACAACTACTTGAACTACGACAATTGCCGCGACACGACCGGCGTGTGCGGCAGCGCCGAGATCGTCTCCGGGTGTCTGAACGCCATCGCGAGCGCCGGTTTGCCGCTTCTGGTCGGTGAGTTCGGCGGCGAGCACGGCGGCGACCCCGTGGCGTGGGAGGCCATCGTCCAGACCGCGACGGCCCAGGGTCAAGGCATGACTCCGTGGCTCTGGTACGGCGATACCGAATACCCCGCGCTCAACATGAACGACGCCTGGGAGGGGCCGCTCAGCAGCTGGGGTTCGAGCGTGGTGCCTCAGGTCTTTACCGGAGCGAAGGCGAGCATCTTTCAGTAGCCCGCCTTGCGCGGCGCCTTTCAGGGCTCGCGACTACATTCCGCGCCGCTTCATCACGGCTTGAATGCCTTCCAGGTTCACGCCGGGGACGACGCCGAGGCGGTCGAAGTGCATCCCCATGTTGATGGCGAACGCCTCGAACTCGTCGGTGCGCCGGAGCTCGTCCAGTTTCGGGCGCTCGCCGAACAGAATGACGGCGCCGTTGAGATCTCCGCCGTGCGCCGTCAATGCGATGACTTCCAGGCGCTCGAAGTACTTGCCCTGGAGGCCGTGAAGGTACTTCATGCCTTCGTTGGTCAAGTACGCGTAGGCTTTTTCCTCCGCGCCGACGTGGGGACGATTCCAACCGATGAACAGAACCGCAGTGGCCATGAGGGGCTCCTTTTTCGAGGGCGAGCAGTATACGATGGTGCGAACGGAGAAGCGATGACCCGATACGGGGACGGCCAAGGACGAAGCTCGCGCCTTGCGGACCCTGGAGCAAGCGTGCAAAGGCGGCGACGCGTCCGGCTGTTCCGACGCCGCGGTGATGACTCGAGGTGATTCCGAGGGCGGCGCGCGGCGCGCGCTCGAGCTCTTCACGAAGGCGTGCAACGGCGGTGAAGCGACGAGCTGCCAAGCGGCTGCGGAGCTCCACGAGGACGGCGCCGGCGGCGTCGCCAAGAATGCGATGCTCGCGCTGTTCCAGTACCGGCGCGGCTGCTACCGGGGCTCGGCTGCTGCTTGCGTCGGCGCCGCGCGCGCTCTCTCCGCGGCGCCGGGGGGCGATCCCGGCAACGAGGCTCGGCGGCTGTTCGAACAGGGCCAAACCGCCGCCGCCGCGCCCGCGCTCCAGCGTGCCTGTACCATGGGCGATCGCTGGGCGTGCGCGCTGCGCGACAAGGTGAAGTAGCGGCGAGAACGTCAGAGCGTGAAGATGCTCGCGGCCGCGGCGGTCGCGGTGACGCCGTTCGAGCTTTCGATCACGTCGCTCCCCCACGTGGTGAGCGCTCCGCCCCAGGCGTCGACCATGTCGAGAAAAGCCAGGTCGACGTCGTTGCCGTGCCACGACCAGGCTAGGTAACCGACGCCGAGGCGCACCGATTCGGACAAGATGTGAGCGACGTCGATGGCGGCGCCGTTCGGCGATTGCCAGCCGAATTCGCCGATGATGAGCGGCAACTGTGCCGCCGCGGCTTGCTCGAGCAACGCGGTGACGCGCGCGGGCCCGTCCGCGTCGGTCGAATACTCGTCGTACATGTGGACGCTGAACAAGACGTTGTGCTGGGGGTCCGCCGCCGTCAGGGCGGCGCCTTCGTTCAGGATCGTCTCCGCGTTCTGGCCGAAGCCGTTGGAGTCGATAACCAGCGTATGATCGATGCCCGCCGTCCTCAGCCGCGAGATCGCCGCGGAATAGGCGGCAGTGAAGTCGGAGCCGCTCCACTCGTTGGCGATGTTCACGAGCAGGAAGTCCTCGTAGGCGAGCAACACTTGTTTCACGTCCTCGCGCGCGAGGTAGGTGCTCATCAACAGCAAGCTCTCGTTGGTCGTGCCTCCCGTCACGTCGTGCATTTCGACCATCGGGACCATGCGCAACTCGACGATGCGCCGGATCACGCGCGCGAGGTTCGCGGCGCTGCCGTTGGTCTGCCAGACGATGCGCACCGTGTTCACGCCGAAGCCCGCGATGTCTTCGAGCGCGTGGTAGGCGAGCCACTGGTTCGAAGTGTCGAACCAGATGTGCGGGTTGTTGACGCCGCGCATGACGAACTCGTTGCCGAACTTGTCGTAGAGCTTGCCGCCCTGAACGAAGAAGCCGGTCGACGCTACTTCGGCGGGCTTTTGTAGCTGTCCGGGAGGTGGGCTCGGGTTCAGCGTCACCGGCGGCAGAGTTGCGTCTTCCCCGATCAGGCAGTCGATGCCCAGCGTCGTCGCGGGAACGCCGCCCGAGACGAGGCAGTCTTGCCCGAACTCGTAGCCGTAGCCGTCGCCTTCCGGGTCGCTGCCTTCGGTGGCGCAGAAGGGTACGCACCTTTCGTCGATCAGGCGCCCGGGCGAGCCGGTCAGATCGACGACCGGGATTTCACCCGCCGTCTCGCACGCCAGCGAGGCCATGGCGGTGACCGAACCGGCCATCACGCAGGTGTGTTCGAATTCCCAACCCCAACCGTCGCCGTCGTCGTCGATCGCCGCGACGCACAGCCCGACGCATTCGTTTTCCACGACGACGCCCGGACTTCCCGCCGGTGGGCCCACTTGCGTCGGCACCGCGTCCCCCACGACGCAGGCGATTCGCGTCGTGTTCTCGTACGAGCCGGGAACGATGCACGATGCATCATACTCGTAGCCCCAGCCGTCGCCGTCCGGGTCCGTGCTCGCGTCCACGCAGAGACGAACGCACATGCCCTCCGACACGACGCCCGGACCGCCCGTGGGCGCCGCGCCGCCCGTGCCGCCGCCGCTGGCTCCGCTGCCGCTCGTGCTCGAGCCGGTCGCGCCGCCGCCGGATGCCGCGTCGTTGCCGGTGCTCGCGCCGCAGCCGAACGCGAGCAGCGCCGCCACGAGGGCCGTCTCGAGACGGCGCCGGGTTTGACGTGTTCGAGCTTGCCTCGCTCTTCGGTGAGCTCCGCCCGGCATGGGCCGGTTACCTCCGTGATCGACCGTCGACGGCTAAAGCGTTAGCACCAAGGATGCTCGGTGTCCGGGGGGTTTTTGCGGGCGCGGACGAACGGCGGCGCCGGCCTCGGGCGGAAGGCCGCGCTCGAGCGTCCGAGCCCTGCGCAAATCTGCTATCTAGCCGTCGATGAGCCGAACCCTCGTCATCGGTAACCTGAACTATTCGTCGTGGTCCTTGCGCCCGTGGCTCGCGCTCAAGGGCGCCGGACTCGACTTCAGGACGCAACTGATCGAGCTATTCGTCGATCCGGAGTGGCGCCGGAAGGTTCTGCAATTTTCCGGGGCGGCCAAGGTGCCGGTTCTCGTCGACGGATCGCTCAGCGTGCACGAGTCGCTCGCCATCTGCGAGTACGTTGCCGAGCTCGCGCCGGAAGCCAAACTCTGGCCCGAGGAGCGTGCCACGCGAGCCCGCGCCCGCGCCGTCAGCTCGGAAATGGCGACGGGCTACCACTGCTTGCGCAACGAAATGCCGTTCAACGCGCGCGCCCGCGCGAAAGACTTTACGGTCTCGGAGGGAGCGCAGGCGGAGATCACGCGTGCGGCGGAAATTTGGTCGGCTTCGCTTCAAAACTCTGGCGGGCCGTACTTGTTCGGTCATTTCACCATTGCGGACTGCATGTACTTTCCGCTGCTCGGCCGCTTTCGTACTTACGGCGTGAAGCTCGAAGGGGACGCTCTCGCGTACGACCGAGTCATGCACGAGACGCCCTTCGTCGAGGAATGGTACGAGCTCGCTCGCACGGCCCCGCCCATCCCCAAGTACGACGCTTCGATCACCTGAACCCGTGATATCGAGCCCGCGCGCTGCCCGGCGGCAAGCGCCGGAGCAGTCCGAAAACCGACTCGCTGCTTCTGCGCCCGGCATCCAGGCTGCCTCGCGAGCGGCAATCTGCCTCGCTCCGGCAATCCAGACGCCGCACGAGGCTCGCTCGCCGCACGCGCGCCGGCGCTGGCACGCTCTGTGCGTGAGCGTAGATGAAAGCTGCGAAAGCGTAGTCGATGCGAGGGTCCTCGCGTGAATGAAGTCCCGATGTGGTGCTGGGTCACGCTGTTCGTCGTGATCCTGGTCCTCTTGACGGTCGATCTGGCAGTCCATCGTCACGGTCGCGCCAGCAGTGTGATGGCGGCCATCGTTTGGAGCGCAATCTGGGTCGGGGCGGGCCTCGCTTTCAATCTGTTCGTCTTGGCCGCGCTGGGCGCTCCGCGGGCTTCTTCGTACCTGGCAACGTACGCGATCGAGAAGTCGCTCAGCGTCGACAACATGTTCGTGTTCCTGCTCATCTTTCAGACGCTCAAGATCCCCAAAGAAAACCAGCATACGGTGCTGAGCTGGGGCATCTTCGGCGCGCTGCTCTTCCGCGCTCTTTTCATCGGCCTCGGTGCCGCCGCGCTCGAGCGCTGGAGCTTCACGGGCTACGTGTTCGGCGCCATTTTGATGTGGGCCGGCTACCGAGCGGCGCGCCAAGATCCCCGCAAGCAGAGCGAAAGTCGCGTAGTCGCCTGGCTCGCCAGGCACTTGCCGGTCACGAAGAACGGCGACACGAACCACTTCCTGACGCGGGAGAACGGTAGAAGGGCGCTGACGCCGCTCGCCCTGGCCCTGATCGCGATCGAGCTCAGCGACATCCTGTTCGCCATCGACTCCGTGCCTGCGGCTCTGTCGATTACCCGCGATCGCTTCGTCGTCTACAGCTCGAACGCCTTCGCGATCCTGGGCTTGCGAGCCCTGTACTTGGTCGTTGCCAGAGGCATTTCGCACCTCAGGTACTTGCACTTCGGCGTGGCGACGGTCTTGTTATTTGCCGGGTTCAAGATCGTCACCGCGGACTTCTTCGAAGTGCCGCCGTTGATCTCTACGGGCATCGTCGTGGTCTGCATCGGGCTAGCGGTGGGGCTCAGTCTGCTCGCCGACGGGCGTCGCGGTTTTCGAGGCGGGGCGTCCCGGCGCTCTTCCCGCCCAGCTTCGGCGGCCGCGCGAGGCGGCTGAAATCGTGAGCAGCGAACGAACGAGAAGCCGTCTCACCGTGCTCTTGGCGATGGCCGCCAACGTCGGAATCGCGATCGCCAAGGCCATCGCGGGTCTCGCCAGCGGCTCTTCGGCAATGCTGGCCGAGGCGGCACACTCTGCGGCTGACACATTGAACGAGGTCATGCTGCTGCTCTCGCTTTCGTGGGCGG
>DASWGX010000560.1:0-8335 GCA_036393455.1 Polyangiaceae bacterium | reverse complement strand
GACATGCTGGACGAGGTGTTCGAGAAGATGGCCAGACTTCCGCCTTCGGACGCGAGCGGGTCGCTGCAATACGCGCGTGCCAAGGCGTACTTCACCAAGGGGGATTTCGACAGCGCGCGCGCCAGCGCCGGGTCCGTGCCGGCGGGCTCCGACTACGCGATTCAAACCCACTACTTGCTCGGCGTAATGCTCACCAAGCAGGCCATGACCGCCGCCGCAGCGGTGCCGCTCGATGAGCGGGACGTCGCGGCGGCGCGCGCCAGTAGACAGAGCTATCTGAATGCGACCGAGCAGTTTCGGCGCGTGACGCGCATGCAGGCCCGCACGGCCGCGCATCGTCACGTCGTCGATCTGGCGTGGATGGCGATCGGACGCCTGTTCTACGAGAGCGATAATTACCTCGACGCCGCGGAAGCCTACAGCCACGTCGATCGAGCCTCGCCGGAGTTCTCGACGATGCTCTACGAGCTCGCCTGGGTCTACGTGAGGCTCGGAGACTTCAACCGCGCGCAGCGCGCGCTCGAAGTGCTCACCATCACCGACCCCCAACGCCTGCGGCTCGCGGACGGGTCGCTGCTGCGCGCGGACTTGATGCTCCGTTCGGGCCAGTACGAGCAGGCCCTGGTGGCCTACGAAGGCATTCGCAAGGAGTTCGATCCAGTGCGGGAACAGGTGGACGCATTCTTGCGCAACGTCACCGATCCGGCCGTCTACTACGATCGCCTCACCCAGGAGGAGTGGGTGTCCGGGGACGACTTGTCGCCGATCGTGCTCGAATGGGCGCGTGAAGAGGCTGAAGACGATCGGGTATTTTCCGTGATCGACGACGTGACACGCTCGCGCGACTTGATCAAACGCTCGCGCGGCCTCGTCGCCAAGCTCTCCGCGGTGCTGGCCTCCCCGGCTCGGGCCAAGGCGTTTCCCGAGCTCAAGGCCTCGCTCGAGCAGACCGTCGGCCTCATCAACAAGCTCGGGCTGGCGCGGCTGACGCTGGCCCAGGGCATGGACGACGTCGGAGAAGATGCGCCGGGCGGCGAGATCGGCCAGCTGCGCGGGGAGCGACATCGCCTGGAGAAGCGGCTCGGCTGGCTGCCGGTGACCGAGGGCGACTTCGCCCTTCGTGACGCGTCGGGCGAACGGCAATGGAACGGGGTATCGCAGAACTTGCAGCGCCTCACGCTCGAGGCGGACCGCCTGCAGGCCATCGTGAACGGTCTGCGCCGCTTGCTACGGGAAGCGGAGCAGCACGGCGTGACGGCGGACGCCGCGACGCGCGAACGCTTCCGCGCCGAGATCGAGGCGAACGAACGCGATCTGGAGATCTACCGCCGGCGTATCTCCGAGTACCGCGAGGCGATCGAGCTCGGCCGCGTGCAGATAGGCTTCGGCGATCAGCGCTACGTCGACGACGATCAGGTACGAGAGCGCTTCAAGTTCGTGTTTCAGCGCGAGGTGGAGCTCGCCGCCGCCGGTCACGACAACGCGAGCGCCGCCGAATTTGCTCGTGACATCCAGGGGCTGCTCGCCCGCGCCAACGGCGCGGAAGCCAGGCTGTCGGCGCTCCGGCGACAAATGGAGGAGCGCTCACAACGGGACGCGATCGAGCTGCAGGGCTTGGTGGATCGAGAGGCGCAGAATCTCGAGCTCTACGTGGAGCGCCTCGACACACTGGATCAGCAGGCGCGTCTTCTGGTCGGCGAGGTTGCGATGCGCAACTTCGCGCTCGTACGTGACCGCCTCAAGGGGATCGTTCTGCGAGCGGACGTCGGCATCGTGCAGCAGGCCTGGGAGCTCCGCGAGGAGCAGCGCGACCGAGTGCGCGACCTGCAGCGCGAACGGGCGCGCGAAGAATCCATCTTGAACGACGAGCTTCAGGAAGTGCTCGACGACGCGGAGGACGTACGGTGAAGGCCCTCGCCTTTCGCGTGGCGCGTCTCGGCGCGGCGCTCTCGGCCTCGGCCTTTTCCGCCGCGGTGGCGGACGCGCAGGCGCCGGCGGCCGAGCCCCGAGCCGTGGCGCCGCAGCCGGCGCCGGCTGCGGCGGCAGGGTCTAGCGGTCGGGCGGCGTGCATCGGGGTGCCCGGCGGTTTGGTTGGCGGACGCGGCCTCGCCGTGGGCACGATCAAGATGAATGCCCCGCCTCCGCCGGCGCCGAGCGCCCAAAAGCTCAAGGCGCTTCAGCTGCTCGAAGAGGAAGCGGCGGAGTACGAGCGGAGCGCGCGAGCCTTCAAAAAGACGCTGACGACGATCGTTCGCCACCACTACGAGGCGCGGCGGCGGAGAGTCTTGAGCGCCCTGGACGAGGAGATCGGGGCCGAACGTAGCGGCCTCGACGACGCGCGCAAGGACGCCATCCGGCGCCTGGAGGAATTCGTAGCTCGCTACAGCGGCGCGAACGCCGACCCCGACGCGACGCCGGACGCCATGTTCCGCCTGGCGGCGCTCTACGAAGAACGCGCACGCGCGGACTTCGACGCGGATCTCTCCGTGGGGCTCGAGCCGGCCGTGGTGCTGTATCGTCGCATCATCGCCGATTACCCGGACTACGAGGAGGTCGCGGCGATCCACTACTACCTCGGGCATGCGCTGACCGACGCGGCTCGCATCGAGGAAGGGCAGCAGGCCTTTCGGGCACTGGTGTGCAAGAACCGCTACCGCGTCGCCCCGGATCCGAAAGACGCGAGCAAGATCGTGCTGCAACCGCAGCCCCAGGACCACGACGACAAGTTTTGGAACGAATGGTACAACCGAAACCCGATTCCCCTCGATCAGCGCGAAGAGATGAGCAAGGGGCGGCGCGACGTCGGCGCGGCGGAGGAAGAGCTCACGTTCGTCGATCCGTATGCGGATTGCGAGCCGCAGCCGCAAAATACCGACCCGGGGCAGGAACCGCGCTACCTGGCGGAAGTGTGGTGGCAGCTCGGGAACTTTCACTTCGACCAGATCGATCCGCGCGGGGGGCCCTACAATTTGGCTCGCGCCGTCAGCGCCTACCGCCGTTCAATGGAATACAAGCGCCCGCCGCTCTACGGCGTGGCGATGTACAAGCTCGCTTGGACCTATTTCAAGCAGCAGCGCTACAAGGCGGCCACCGAAGAGTTCGTGAAGCTCCTGCACTATGCGGACGAGCAAGAGAAAGAAACGGGAGACCCGGGAGCTGACTTCCGCTCCGAGGCGTACACGTACATCGCGGGCTCGCTCACCTACGTGGACTTCGACGGTCCCCCGCCGGACGATCCGTACGTGCCGCGCAACGACGTGCTCGACACCGAGACGAATCCGTTGGTTGCCGAGGACAAGATGGCGATCGCGATCGAGCGCGTTCAGGATCCGAAGCTCATACCCCAGGGTGAGAAATGGACGGGCGGCATCTACAAGTCGCTCGCGCAGGAGTTCATCGAGATCACGCAGAACCGGAACGCGATTCGTATGCTCGAGCTCACGCTGTCCAAGTTTCCGCTCGATCGCGACGCGCCGCAGATGCAAAACAAGGTGGCGGAGCTCTACGATCAGCTCTCGCGGCTCGCGCCGGACGGTTCCGAGGCGCGGGCCGAATACGCCGAAAAGGCGCTTTCGGCTCGGACCAAGCTGGCCGAGTACGTCGGCACCACCAGCTGGACCGACGCCAATCGCGACGATCCCGAGGCGTTGGAACAGGCGGAGCTATTGGTCCGGGGCGGCTTGAAACGGGCCGCCGCCGATCACACCAACTACGCGCGCTCCTTTTACAACAAGGCGCTGGAAATCAGTGACGAAGCCGAACAGCGGCGCCTCGTCAACAAGTCCATCGAGGAGTACCAGCTCGCCGAGTCCGGCTGGGCGGCGTACCTGCAGCAAGATCCCGCGGCGGTGGACGGATACGAGACGCGCTTCTGGCTCGCCGACGCGCGCTACTGGGGCGTAGTGCTCAAGGTCGCGGTGGGCCGCTCGCCCAGCGAGGCGGAGGTCGACTGCGCGCGGGCCTCCGCGATCGCGGTGCGTGACTCGAACGAAGACGACCGCTACCTGCAGCCATCGGCATATTACGTCGTGACCGTCGTCGAAAAAGCGCTCGAGGACGCGTACCGGACCCACGAACAGACGAACGGCGCGCGCGGCATCGAAAGGCGCGAAGAAGTGCGCTTCGTCGGCACGGGAGACAGCCGCAAGTTCGTCACCGATCCGCTCCCGCCCCGCGTCAAGGACGCCATCAGCGCGCGCGACGAATACAACGCCCGCATTCCGCTCGAGAGCGACCCGGAGCGGAACGGGCTACTTTACCAGTTTCAGTCGGGCGACCTTTATTTCGTCTACGGGCATTTCGCCGAAGCTCGGAAGTACTTCACCCCGCTCTACGAGAAGTACTGCGGAGCCAACGAATGGGGCTACAAGGCGTGGGACAAGCTCGTTTCGATGAGCAACTTCGAGAACAACGCGACGGAAAGCTTGCGGCTCGCGCAGGCGAAGAGCTGCGCCTACGACGAAGACACCAAGGCCGCCGAAGAAGCGCTGCGCAAACCGGTGATCCAGGGGGCCGCGTACTTGGAGGCGCGCAATCTCTACCGGCAGGCGGAAGCGTTGCCCGAGGGTCCTGAACGCGCCAAGAAGTGGCGCGAGGCCGCCGCGGCGTACAAGGTCGCGCTCGACGCCGCACCGGACCGCGACGAGGCGCCGGAGGCGGCGATGAACGGCGCGTTCGCGTACAAGCAGGTCGGCGAGTACGACAAGGCGATCGAGATGTACGAGCTTTTCATTTCGCGCTACGGCAACGACAAGACGTTGCGCGCCCTCAAGGACGGGGATCCGAAGGCGCAGCCGCCGGCGGCGCCGCAGCCCGAGAAGTACCAGGAGCGCGTCAAGTTCCTGAAGGGCGCCTACGACGCGCTGGCGAACGCCTACGTGCTTTTCTTCGACTATCCGAAGGCGGCCGAGACGTTCTACACTATCGGCACGAACCAGCACTTCTCGCAGGCGGATCGCAGGGAGTCGGCGCAGCAGGCGCTGTCTCTTTACGCGAGCCTGGACGACGCTTCGGGCATGAGAAAGGCGAGGGAGCGCTTCGCGGAGCTGGGTGCCTCGCCCAACGAGATGGCGGAAGCGGACTTCGTGATCGCGAGCGCGCAGCTGAAAAAGTGGGACGAATACAGCCCCGATCGCGGTGCGAACGGGGCGGCGCGACGCAACGCCCAGGCCGCGATGGAAACGTACTATCTGCGCAGCAAAGATCGCGACGAGGCCGCGCAGTGGGTCGTGCACGCGGCTTACTACGGAGCCAAGACGCGCAGGGCCGCGCGCGCGAACGACACCAACAAGTGGTGGACGCGGACGGCCGAGGCGTTCCAGCGCTGGCGTGCCCTGGCGCCAAGGAAGGAGGGGCAGAGCAGCGCGCTCGGCAGCCAGGAGGCGAACATGGCCGCTGAGGCCGAGTTCACCATGCTGGACGAACAGATCGCGCGCGACTTCGACTACGAGTCGGGACACCACCGCTATCGGGGCACCACGGTCGAGGTGGTGCAGGAGTACAAAAGAGACGCTGTCGACGCGAAGAAGTGGTACGACAAGCTGCAACGCATCGTCGACACGTACGTATCGCCCGAGTGGACCACGGTTTCGATCGCGCGGCAGGGCTCGCTCTACGATTCCCTGCGCACCGGCCTCTACAACGCACGTCCACCGGCGTTGAAGATGTTCAGCGCCGCGCAGGAGACGGCGCTCAAACGGGCCGAGCAGAGCGACAACCTCGAGCTGCAAGAGAAGGCGGACGCGATTCGCGTCAGCGTGCAACAGGCCTGGCGCAAGAAGCGCGATCAAGAACTCGACAGCGCGGACCAGATCATGGTCGACCGCTACGCCAACGCGGTCGTCCTGGCGCGCCGCTACACGGTTTCTCACCCCGAAGTGACGCGCGCCGTGAGGCGCCTGGCATTTTTCACGGACGTGATCGGCGAGGCAAAGCTCAAGCAGTTCACCGCGACGGTCAAAGACCTGAACTACAGCGCGGGCATGTTCGCCAAGACGCGTCCCGGCCTCGTCACGGCGCCCAAGCACGACGGCATGCCAGCTCCGCTGCCGGCGGCGCCATGAGCGAGTAGACGATGCGAATGAGCCCTTCTCCTGGTTGTCGCCGGCCGGTCCATTTTTGGAGCCGAACACTGCGCTCGTGGTCGTGCGCCATCTTGCTGTTTGCGGCCGGCGCTTGCGGCGGCGACAAGGCGACGGGTCCGGGCGCCGAGTCCCCCGCCGCCTCCGGGGAAGCAGCTGCCGCGGGCCCAGCGCCGGGCGCCGTGCCGGGCGGCCAGCAGATCGGTGTCGAGGACTCTTTCTCGAGCGGCGGCGGCGCTCCACGCCCACAAATGAACGCGGCGGCGGCCGAGGCCTACGCGGCGGGTATGCAGGCCTTCGTCGCCGGTGATCTCGCGGGTGCCAAGGAGCAGTTCACCCGCGCGACCGATGCCGACGCGCAAGCGTACAAGGCGTTCTATTCGCTCGGCGTGGTTCAGGAACGGCTCGGGCAGCGCGCCGCGGCGCTCTCTGCGTATCGAAGCGCGGCCGCCGTCGTGCCCGACTACGAACCGGCGCTCGTGAGCTATGCGCTCTTGATGGCGCGTGGGGGGCAGGCTCAGCAAGCCGAGCAGTTCTTGGGCGGTCAATTGGCTAAGCTGCCGAAGAGCGCGGCATTGAGCGCCGGGCTCGCCGAGGTGAAGTCGATTCAGGGGGATTCCGCGACCGCTCAGCGAATCGCCCGCGAGGCCCTCAAGAAAAACCCGGACTACAGGCCTGCGATGGTGACCATCGCTCGCGATCACTACCGGAACCGGCGCCTCGATCTCGCGCTGTACACGCTGAAGGGCATCCTCGACGGATACGGTACGGAAAACCCGCCGCGCGACAAGGACAACGCCGACGCTCGGCTTCTGCGCGGTCTCATCTACCGCGAGCAGAACGCGCGCAAACCCGCGCTCGAAGAGTTTCGCCGGGCCGTGAAGCTGCGTCCCGATCTGGTCGAAGCGCGCGTACAGCTCGGCGCCTACGAGCTCGAGGCCGGCAACGCCGCCGAGGCGGCACAATTGCTGGAAGGGGCGCTCCGCTATGACCGCGACAACGTGATTGCGCGCTTGAACCTGGGCGACGCCTACCGACTTCTCGGACGGCCGGGCGACGCACGCCGCGAGCTCGAATGGGTCGCTCGGCTCGATCCAGCGCTGCCCCAGCCCCACTACGATCTCGGCTTGCTCTATCTGTTCTCCGAGAGCATTCCGGGGCTGGCCCCGAAGCAAGCCGTGGATCTTGCCATCGCGGAGTTCGAAAAATACAAAGAGCTCCGGTCGCGCGCGCCGGGCTCGGGTCCCGACGACACGGAAGAACTGATCACGAGGGCCAAGTCCAAGCGCGCACTCATCGAAGCCAAAGAGGCCGAGCAGGCCGGAGCGAAGGGCGCCGCAGCGTCCTCGGGAGTCATGCCATGAAGTCGTCATTGTGCCTCGCGGTCCTCTCGGTCATCGCGTTCGCGGCGCCCGCGGCGTTTGCCCAGGGCAAGGGGCGTGTCATCACGATCAGCGAAGTGACGATCGTCGGGCGCGTTCAAAAGCCGATTGCGGCCGTGGACGTCAGCCGCATCCAGCCGCGCCTCATGCTCGCCGAGCTGCGCCAGCCCTTCATCGATCGGATCGAAAAGGCGCTCTATCGTTCGCCCTTCTGAGTCTTGCCCACGAAAAAGGAGTCGGTGATGCTCGCCGTCCTCGCGTGGGTCACCGCGAGTGTGTGTGTGCTCTTTGCGCTGCGCGAAGTACGAGCGATCAAGAAGGTCTTGCCGGAAACGAAAACCGCCGCGCCGTTCGCACTGCCGATGGAGCGATTGTTGGAGCAGGCCGAAGCGCTGCGAGACCTCGAAGGACGTGCGAGGCAAGGCGCGCTCGCAGTCTCTCTCTGGTCTCGTCTATCGTTTGCGGTCGGCACCTTCACCGCGGTACTGGAAGCGATCCGCGCGCTTTCCGGCGGGGCCTCGGCGTTCGCCGTCGTGGCGGCGTTCGGCGGCGGGCTCTTGGGCTTCGGCGTCTGCGCACAGGCCGGCCGAGTGGTCAGGGTGCGCTCGGGAGCACTGGCGGCGAGCATCGCGCGGGTCACGACGGAGCTCAAAAGGCGCGCCGGGGCTCACCATTCGCCGGGGAGCGCCGTGTAGATCCGGCGGCGAGCGCGAGCTAGGCTAATCGCTCCGGTCATTCGCGTTTCAAAAAGCCCTTCATGACGCAGCCCCACCAGCAAACGCCGTCACGACGCCCGGGCCAGATGACCACCGTGATGCGGGCCGTCGCGGCGACGGGGCCGAAGGTTCTGCGGATCGGGCTGGTGCAGAGCGG
>DASWGX010000559.1:0-9178 GCA_036393455.1 Polyangiaceae bacterium | reverse complement strand
GTGCGCTAGCCAGGCTGCGCTACGCCCCGGGACCAGCCTCGGCCCAGTTGGGGCAGGGACGAGACGAGGCCGAGACTAGTCGCTTCGGGGGCGATTGCAAGCGGCCTCGGTGCGACGATTCGTTTTCGTTGCTGGTTTCTCACAGCCGGTTTCTTGCCGCTGCGTGGCTTGTGGGCCCCGCCCCGCGCCCGAAATGCACCGCTTCGGGGCTGTGTTTCGGCAAACTTCGGCTACTTGCAGGCGGCCTCGGCGGCCTGGAATTTCTTGGCGGCGTCTTCGAGGGAGGTTTGAAAGCCCTTGTACTCGGCCTTGTCGAAGTAGCCGTCGAAGGCCTTCTCGGCCTTCTGCTTCGCCGGCTCGGCGGTGTTCCAGGTGATTTTCTCGAAGGCGAAGGACTTGAAGATCATGTCCGTTTGCTTTTCGATTTCCTCCCAAATCTTGTAGTGCTCGCCCTTCTGCTCGGCGCTGAGCTCTTCGTAGCCCGGCGCGCCTTGAAGCTTGAGCCGTGAAGCTGCCTTCATCACTTCTTCGTAAACGTTGGCCGCGTCGTGGCGCGCGCGTGTGCACGCTTCGCCATCCTTGCAAGCTGCGGCGCCCAGGCCGGCCATGATCAACACGAACGAAGTCCCGTATCTCATCGTGGTGCCCCTTCAGGCGTGGTGGGCGCGCTGGCGAGGTCCAGCGCTGAGGGGCTCTATAGCATGCCGGGGCATTCAGGAGCCAGCGTGAGTCAGCCCGTGGCGGACGTAGCGGCGCGCACCATGGGGCGTTTTACGCCACGGCTCCGCCTGTTCACGGAGGCGATGCTCGTCGAGGGCGAAGAGGGGACCGTGGAGCGCGAGGTGGCGGTGCTCTCACTGGTCTTCGACTACGAGGGAACGCCGGTCCGCGCGTCGGATGAACGCGATCGGTTCCTCGGCGCAGAAGCCGAACACTCCGGCGTCGATCGCGATCGAGCCGGAGAGCGCGAGGCGCAGCGGCTGCTCGAGAGTTTCGGCGCGGTGGAGCTCGGGTGCTTGTCGTCGCATACGGCGGCCTACGACTCGGAAGCGGACTACGTGGTGCACGGGGACGGCAACGTGCACGCGCTCTGCTCGTTTACGGCGCACGCGGCGCCGCGTTTGCGCGAGCTCGGGTGGCACGTGGACGTGGCCGAGGATTACCCGTATCAGGTCGTCGACGTGGAGTCGGGCTGGTTCGCGGACGTCGTGCCGGACAAGCTGCGCGGCGATTGGTTCTCTCTCGAGCTCGGTGTGGAGGTGGGGGGAGTGCGCGTCAGCCTGCTGGATGCTCTGCTGGAGCTCGTACGAAGCTGTCCGGAAGGGACGTCCCTCGACAAGCTCTTGCGCGCGCCGGCGCGTCTGAGGGCTCTCCGCGTCACCGAGAACCGCTACCTGACGCTTCCCGTCGAGCGCTTGCACCGACTGTTGAAGATCATCCTCGAGCTCTATCGGCCCGAGCAGCAGGGAGAAGGTTTTTTCTATTTCTTCGCCCAGGCTCCGTCCGTGCTCGGCCTCGAGCGCGAATTCGCCAAGGAATCGCCGCCGCTGGTTCTGCGCGCCCCGGCAGGCTTCGTCCAAAAGGCGAGCGCGCTCGCCCGTTCGACGCTCGACACCGCGCCGCGCGCGCGGACGCTGCGCGCCGAGCTGCGGCCGTACCAGAGCGACGGGGTCGGGTTCCTGCAGTCGCTGCGTGAGCTCGGCTTCGGCGGCGTCCTGGCCGACGACATGGGGCTCGGTAAAACGCTCCAGGCGATCGCCCACCTGGTGCTCGAGAAGGAAGCAAAGCGCGCCGCCGGCCCGTCCCTGGTCGTCGCGCCGACGAGTCTGGTCGGCAACTGGGCGCGCGAGCTCGAGCGCTTCGCGCCGTTTCTGCGTCGCGTGATCGTGCACGGCAACCGGCGGCACCGCGCCTGGGAAAACGTGGCGCAAGCGGACGTCGTGGTGACGACGTATCCCGTTTTGATCCGCGACTTGGAACGCTTCGCGGCGCGCAGCTACCACGTGCTCGTGCTGGACGAGGCGCAAGCCCTGAAGAATAGCCGGAGCCTCGCGTTCGTTGCCGTCGAACGCCTCGCGGCGACGCAGAAAATCCTGCTCAGCGGGACGCCGATCGAGAACAACCTCGACGAGCTCTGGTCGCTCATGCACACGGCGGTTCCGGGCCTGCTCGGGGAGCGGAAAGTCTTCAGGTCCCAGTTTCGACACCCCATAGAGCGCGACAAGAACGTCGATCGGCTCGAGGTGCTGCGGCAGCGCGTGGGACCGTTCATCTTGCGCCGGCTCAAGGAACAAGTGCTCGACGATCTGCCGCCGAAGACGGAGCTGGTGCGACCCGTCGAGCTCGCGGGCGCGCAGCGCGACCTGTACGAGAGCATTCGCATCGCGGCTCACACGGAGGTGCGAAACGCAATCCGCGCCCGAGGGCTGGAAGGGTCCACGATTGCCATCGTCGATGCCTTGCTGAAGCTGCGCCAGGTCTGCTGTGATCCACGGCTCGTTCCGGTGCCGTCCGCGCGTGAGGTCGAGCATTCGGCAAAGTTCGAGCACCTGCTCGAGCTCCTCGACGCAGAGCTCGAGAAATCCCGCCGCGTGCTGGTCTTCTCCCAGTTCACGCGCATGCTCGGCTTCATTGCCGAGGCGCTCGAACGACAGCGGCGCGACTATTTGTTGCTCACCGGCATGACGGCGAACCGGCAGCGCGTGATCGACGCTTTCCAGAGCGGCCGAGCGCCCATTTTTCTCATCAGCCTCAAGGCCGGTGGAACGGGGCTCAACCTGACGGCCGCCGACACGGTGATCCACTACGATCCCTGGTGGAACCCGGCCGCTCAGGATCAAGCTACCGATCGCGCGCACCGCATCGGGCAGGACAAGCCCGTGTTCGTCCACCAGCTCATCGTTTCCGGTAGCGTCGAGCAGCGCATGCTCGAGCTCCAGTCCTTCAAGCGGCGGCTGGCGGGCGGCATTCTGGACGGCGATCGCGCTCTCGTCGGCGAGCTATCAGCCGAACAGATCGACGACCTGCTCGCGCCGCTCGAGGAATGAGCGCTGGCGCTGGTTCGTCTGGAGGAAAGCGACGCGCGGCTCCGCGTTCACGTCGACAGGTGCTGCTCGCTCTCGAGCGCCAGGCTTAGAACAGAAACCATAGCATCTGCTTGTAGAACGCCTCGTGCCAGGGCGGCACCTGCTCACTCGCAATCCAGTGTGCCCAGGGATCCTTGCCGTTGATACAGGACATGACGTCGCGGGTGCCGAACGCGGCATTCGCGCGCTGGCACGCTTGACGAAGGCCCGCCTTCAGCTCTTCGTCGTAGCGGCTCTGCATACCGAGATTGTGACGGCGCTGGCAGAGCGGCGCTTTGCGCGATGTTTCTTGCGTCACGGGCTCGCCGACGAGTCCGAAGTCCGTGATGCCGTCCCTGCCGATGCAGACGTCGATGTATCCGTTCCTTCCAAAGAGATAGAGTTCGATCGTCAGGAGCAAGCCGATGGCGGCCACCCAGATGAGCGTGTTCCGCCGTTCGCGCACTCGGTCGTCCGCGTCGCCCTCGTCCTTGCTCCGGCTTTTTCGGGCGCGCCGCTTTCCTCGGGCCTCCGGCTTCGAACGCTTGCGTCGGAGAGCGTCATCTTCCTCCGCCTGGACTGCCTCGCTGGCTTCTCCCGCACTGGGGGCCCGGCTTGGAGCCGTGACCTCGGGCGTTGCCGCGACATCGTCCGGGGGGGTGTCGGCCGCGTCGGCATCGGCGGGCGAAGCCTCCGCGGGCTCGGGCGTTGTCTCGCTTTCTCGCTCGCCGTCGGTGGTCACTGAGGGGCCGGAGGCTAGGACGAAATGGAGGGTGCCCTGGTGGAGAATTTATCTGTACACAGGTTCAGTCTTTTGCTAGATCGCGTCATTGCCGGTGCGGGTCGTCAGCCAACCCGCGCCGGCGCCTCCATCCGGCGATTTTCATGGGCATTTCATGAGCAATTTCATGAGCAATTTCATGAGCAAGCGCGCGAGGGATGGGGCATGAAGTCGACGGATCTGAAAGCGGTGCCGTCGCCGTCCCGGGCGGCTTCGGGTAGGTCTTTTCACTCGGGCGCAGGGCCGGCGTGCGATGCCGTCCGGGGCTGCGAGGCGAGGGGCGATCGAGCGGTGTGCGACGTGGCCGTGGTCGCCGCACGGTGCCGCGCTCCCTCGCAAAGGGCCTTGGTCGCTGAAAGGCCTTTGTTCTCGCTCGGAAGCGCCTCGCCTGAAGATAGCTCGACCAAGGGCCGGTCGGTAGAAGGGCTCGCCGTCGAAGGAGAGGTTGGTGGGGAGCATCCTGACGAGGACTGCTGGGTCGAAGGTATGCGGGCGGCGCGCTACCGCGTCGCTTTGAGCGACGTCCCCGTCGACTTCTTCGCCGATCCGGACGGAGACTGGCAGCTCGAGTCTCTCACGCGCGCCGCGGGGTTCGAGGGGCAGGAAGGCGTTGCCGTCGGCGCGCTGACGCAGTCGTTTCGCGGCCATCCAGAAGGGTCAGCCGTGGTCACGCTGAACGCCAAGGCGCGTCCCTACGTCGCGGTGGTCGAATGCGCCGCCCACGTCACGATGAAAGCCGGCACCGCCGCGTGACGGGCGTTACGGTGAACGTCGAGATCGCCGCACAGGCGCACGATTAGCTGGCGCGGCGATCGTTTTCGAGCGCGGCGTGTCGGCCGCCACGCGGGCCGTTCCAGCTGCGCCTCGTGCTCGCGTCCGGAGCGGGGAGGCGCCTCGGGGCGACGGCGCGAGAGAACACCGTGCCCGAGGAAAGGGTGGCGTATACTTGGGAACCGTGGATTTCGATCGCTATTGCGCCCAGAACGATCAGGACCTCGACTTGCTTGAGGGGGCACTGCTCATTGCGAGGGATGCCTATCCGGGGCTCGATCTCGAGAGCGAGACGGCTCGGATCGAAGCGCTGACGGCGCCGCTCCGCGACGACTACGTCACCGAGCTCGATCTCGCTCAGCAGGCCTCGGCGCTTTCCAGACGCCTGCATGGGGAATGCGGTCTCGAGGGCAATCGCACGGACTACTACGACCCGAGGAATTCCTACGTGAACGCCGTGCTCGATCGTGCCCTCGGAGTCCCGATTTCCCTGAGTATCGTGTACGTGGAAGTAGCGCAACGCGCCGGTCTCTTCGCGGCGGGCGTCGGCTTCCCCGGCCATTTTCTGATGCGGCTCGAGCAGGGGGATCGGTCCCTCGTCATCGATCCGTTCAACGGTGGGCGCGTCCTTGGCCGTCTGGAGATCGAGGAGCTGTTCCGCGTCGGTACCGGTGGCCGCCGGCCGTTCCAGGAGAGCGTGCTTTCACCCACGCCCGCACGGCACATCCTGGCGCGCATGCTGATGAACCTTCGCGGCATCTACGCGCGACGCGGCGACCATGCGCGGCTGCTCGTCGTGCTCGATCGTTTCATGACGCTGGTGCCTGACGCCGCCGACGAGCTCAGGGATCGCGGCTACCTGTGGGCGAAGCTCGGTGCCCCGCAGGCGGCGGCGGCCGACCTCGCGGAGTACTTGAAGCGATTCCCCCACGCGGGCGATGCGGCCGAGGTGCGGCGCATGGTCGACCAGCTGGGTTCGTTCGAGGGCGACAATTGAGTTGCTGGTTTCAGTTGTCGCGCCGGCACTCGTAGTCGCCGACGAACCAGAAGGCGCGCTTGCACGTCACGTCGACGGTGCTTCCCGATGCCGGCTTGCCCCGTTCGGTGATGCGCGTCTGAAAGGTGAAGCTCTGGGAAATAGGACCGCGCTCGACGCGTGTCACGGTCACCGCGCAGTCTTCGCCGCCGCACGACAGCCGCTCGGCCTGCTTCATGACGTCCGCGTTGTCGCCGTAGACGTTCATCAAGCCCGCCGCCGTCACGGCGATACAGATCACCGCGAATACCGGCCGTGCCAGGCCGCGCTCGCTCACGCCGTTCCTCCGATCCGGCAGGCACGGCGCGGGCGCGAAGTCATTTCCCCCCCGCGCACATTTCGAGCTCGAAGAACGGAGGCGTGCGTTCCCGGGTCCACCACAGGCCGGCGCCGACGCTCATCAGATGCTTCTGTAGGATGCCGCGGTAGTACGAGCCGTTGCGAACGAAGATGTCAGAGTCGGTGCGGCCGGTGTCGCAGCGCTCGCGCAGATCGAGCCGCGTCGTCACTTCGACGTAGACGAGCCCGCGCGCCATCGCGGCGATGTTGGCAATCGCCGGCGCGACGTCCGGGTCCGGCAGGTATTGGAGCACGCCCTGGCAGACGATGAGGTCGTGCTTCTTGCGATCGCGCCAGCGTGCAATGTCGCGCTGCAGAAAGCCGTGCTTTTTGCACATCGCGGCGCTGACTTCGGTGCCCACGTACTGCACGCTCTTGGCGTTCTTCTCGATCCAGCGCTTCCACAGGCCGACGCCGGCGCCGATGTCGAGCACGCTCTTGATTTCCACGTGATTCCAGCGCGCGAATTCGAGTACGAAACGCGCCAGGGCATCGTGCTCCGACGCCGAAACGACGCGGGTCTCCGACGCCTCGTAGAACCGATGATAGTAAGCTTCGTCGAAACGCCGGAAGCGCTCCATGTGCCGCAGTCTAACCTGAGCTTCTCCCGGCTTAGGACAGCGGTCTCGTGATTCGCGCGGCGAAAGGCCCTTCAGCCGGTGTCCTTCGACGCCCTCCCGCGGGCCGGCCGTGCCGGAGCGAAAATCGAGCTTTGGTTCGGGAATGTCCGCTAGCGGCGCGGCTGACGCCAGGGCACCCGTTCGAGCTTGCTCCGCCCCTTGCCGCGGCTAGGCCGCCCTTCCGAAGCCGATTCTGCCCCGGACGGTGCGGCGCCGGCGGGCTTCGCCGTGGCGGGGGCCTCGCTCGCCGGAGGCGTGGAGTCGGGTGCCAAGGCCGCTGATTGGGGTGCGCTCGAGGCCGGCGCGGGCGTCGACGCGGCCACTTTCGGCCGGCCGCTCTCATCGGGGACGCTGTCGGCGGCCGTTGTCGCGCCGCTCGACGGGGGCGCCGGAAGCGACGTTCGGGCGGGTGGATCGACGACGGCTACCGACCCGGCTCCGTCACTCGGAGCCGGCGCAGTGGGGACGCCAGGGGCTTCGAGCTTCCCTGGGGCAGCTCGAGATCGGGGCGAGTTGGGTTCTTCCGTTGCCGCCGCGGGAGCAGCGTCGCCCTGCATTGCGCCCGACCTGATCAGTGTTGCGGCGGCGACCGCGCCACCGATGCAGAGAAACGCGAGCACTGCGACGAGCCAAAGACGGCGCGACCTTTTGGGGCGCACCGAAGCCTGGGCAACGACGGGAGGAGCCACGGAAGCGGCGTTGCGTTCTACCGTAGCCGTCACGACGCCTGCGCCGTTCAGCGACGGTGCCGCTCGGTCGACGCGCGTCATTTCGAGATCCGCGGCGTGCCGGGCGCCGGCGAAGGGCGGCACGCGACCGGCGCGGGCTTCGCGCACGTCGTCCAGCATGGTGCGGGCGTCCGGGTAACGCGCGTCTTTGGAAAAGGCGAGCGCGAGGTCGACGACGGCTCGCACCTCGACGGGGACGCCGGGAGCGACGTCTCCGAGCGGAGGCGCCGGTTTGGTCGCCATCATCACCAAGAGCTCGGCCTCACCCTCCGCGGCGTGGATGCGCCGGCCCGAGAGCAGCCGGAACGCGGTGGCTCCGAGGGCGAACAGATCGGCGCGACCGTCCACCTCCGCGCGCCGTCCGAGCGCTTGCTCCGGCGCCATGTACGGCAGCGTGCCGAGCGCCATTCCGGTCTGCGTCTTGAAGTCCCCCGGCGCGTCCTCGAGCCGCCGTGCGAGGCCGAAGTCGAGCACCTTGAGCTTGCCCTCGTTGGTGACGAACAGATTGTCGGGCTTCAAGTCGCGATGAACGAAGTTCTTGTCGTGAGCCGCCGCGAGCACATCCAGCGCTTGTTCCAGGTAGTCGAGCACGACGCCGGGAGCCATCGTACCGCTACGTTTGGCGAGCTCGGACAGCGGAACCCCTTCGAGCAACTCCATCACGATGAACACCGAGTCGGCATCTTGACCGTGCGCGAGCACCCGTACCGCGCCCGGATGTTCGATGGCGTTCGCGGCGTAGACCTCGCGCAAGAGCCGTTCGCGAATCTCCGGACGGTGCGCGATGTGATGATGAAGAATCTTCACGGCTCCGCGCATGCCATCCGCCTGACTCGCCGCGTAAACCGCGGCCGTGCCCCCGCAGCCGAGCAACGCGTCGAGCCTCCACACCCCGCCGACCGTCTGCCCGACGCGGCTCGGCACAGGCGCACCCTGAACCTCCATCAGCCGAATCTAACCCCGGGCCCGGCCGCGATCCAGGCTCGGCGAATCCGCCTCGCCACGGCGGCAAATCGAGTAGACTCACCGCCCATGACTCCCGCCGAAAAGAACATCGTCAAGTCACTGATTGCCGTCGCCTGGGCGGACGGAAGGGTCGAACAGCCCGAGCAGGGTGTGATCGAAGGGCTGCTTTCCGGGTTTGGCGCCAGCGACGCGGACGAGCGCGAACTCCTCGAGTACGCCAAAGCCCGGCGCACGCTCGACGTCGATTTTTCCGTGGCCGAGTTGAGTCAGGAAGATCGCGAGCTACTGCTCGGCAACGCCGCGCTCTTGACGCACGCCGATGGCGATCAGAGCGCAGAGGAGAAGGCTTTGCTCGACAAGCTCGTGCGTTTGCTCGGGTTCTCCACACAAAAAGCGCAGGAAATTCTGGACTCCGTCGCGGACGGCGCGCTCAGGCTCGGTTCGCGTATCCTCGAAGACGACGCCTGAACTTTCCCCGGTACGGGCCATCAAACGGGCGGGGGCGGAGGCAGGGATTGCCCGACTCCGAGCCCCGAGACACCTCCTGACACGATAAAGGTCATCACTTCCGCCGGGGGCACCGCGAGCGAAGCGACTTTTTCGTGGGGCACCAGCACCAGATTGCCGGCGAAGTTGTACGACTGCGGGAAATAGACTGCGACGTGCCCGGGCAGCCCAAGCGCGGACAGCGTTTCGCGCGTCACGAAACCGAGCACTTTCAGGTCGCCATCTTGACTGATGCATACCGTGACGGGGCGGTTGAAGCGGCGTGCATCCCCCATGAAGGCGCTGATCAGGTCCTTGATCGAGACGTAGAGCAGCTTGACGAGCGGAACGCGGCGAAGGAAGTGCTCGGTGGCGGCGAAGGCCGC
>DASWGX010000558.1:0-6060 GCA_036393455.1 Polyangiaceae bacterium | reverse complement strand
ACCCACCAAGGCGAGAAAAGCGGCATCGCCCTCAACGAACGACGCTCGGACAGCCCGCCAGTACCTCGACGCCGAATACGTTCCCGCTTTCGAGCTCGTCACAAGCTTCGCCCTCGAGCGAAATCGTGCCGTCATCGAGCCAGCGCCAGCCGTTTTCCTCGTCGAAGGGTACGGCATTGGCGTCGAAGTAGACGTTGACCAGGTCCCGATCCGGGGGAACGAGCTCGAGCGGCAGCTCGCAGTCCGTCGTAACGGCGAGGCCGATATCGAGCAGCACCTCGCCGAGCTCCTCGCTATCGGACACCGCGTAGTACCGGGTGTCACCGGCTCTGCCCGCGCCGCCCGCTTCCGCGAAGCCGGAAAGGACGTCGCGGTACGGTTCGCTGCCCGGTAGGCCGACGACGTAGGTTCGGACTCCCGCCTCGAGCAAGTCCCCCAGCACCGTCTCGGTGCGCGCGCTGTCGACGCAGTTGAGCCCCGCGCCGGGCACGGTGAGCTGGGGGTCGCAGCAGTTGAAGGCCTCGTCGCAGGCGATCGGGCCATCTTCGTCATCGAAGGCGAAACCCTCGATGTTGGGGATGCACGCGTCGGCGTCGCAAGCGACGTCGGCGTTGCAGTTCGGCGCGCCGTCAGTCGCCAAGATGAGCACCGTTTCGCCCTCGAGCTCGGGCAGCGTTTCGACGAGGGACTGGAGCGTGGCGCCGAGCGGAGTAGCTCCTTCTGGCCCGAGCCCTGCGAGGCTCGTCGCCAGCGACGTCAGCACCGGTCCGCGCTCGCCCGCTTTGCCAAAGCAAGCGGGGTCTCCTTGCGTTACCGCGAGCACTTCGCGACCCGGATCGCACGTAGCCGCTGCTGCCCTCGGATCGGGTGCGATGGCGAGGCCGTAGTGCGTGCGGTGGCCCACGGTCCGAAGCACCTCGAGGATGGCTTGGGTGGCCGCCTGGTAGCGAGTGAGCAAGCTGCCGTCCAGGGTCTCACTCATGCTCCCGCTCCGATCGAGCAGAAAGTAGAGGTTGAGCGGCTCCGTGGACACGGGAATGACTTCACTGCCGCAGAGCTGCGCGACCTCCTCCGGCACCGGGCAACC
Organism: Polyangiaceae bacterium; assembly: GCA_036393455.1. GTDB lineage: Bacteria > Myxococcota_A > Polyangia > Polyangiales > Polyangiaceae > DASWGX01. The sequence goes on along the minus strand of DASWGX010000558.1, from coordinate 4,973 downwards.
GGCTTCGGCTTGCGGCAGGTCCAGACGTGGGCCGGCGTCCTCTTCGACCTCGGGCTTGGGATCTTCGAGCAGCTGCGGTCGCTCGCGGTCCCCGCTGCACGCGAGCACGGCAAGGCCGGTGCCGAGCCAGAGGGCCGGACGCATTCGAGTGAGAGTAGCAGCCGCGGTTCGCGCGGCCCACTCGGGCTTCTCCGCTGGTGGGGAAGCGTCGCGTTTCGGGCGGCGTTATGGTTCGCGCGCTCGATGGCTTTAGGCTCGAACTGGGCGTGGGCGTGGCTCGCGCAAAACTGGCTATCGTGCCTGGCCCTGTTCGGCTTGTTCGCGTTCGGGACCGGGCTTTACGACACGCGGCTGGCGCCGGCCGTCCAAGCCCCCGCCGCGGGGCCGAGCGGCGGTCAGATCGCCGTGTTCGTGACGCGAGACGGCAACGCGCCCTTACCGGACGCGCGCGTGCGCGCCTACGCCAGGGACGGCGGGAGCTACCGATTGGCGGCGGAGCAAAAGACCCGGGCGGAGGGGGAAGCGCGGCTGTCCGGGTTACCGCGTGGGGTCCTGGTCCTGATGGTGGAGCGCGAGGGCTTTGCACGCCGTGCGGTGCGGCTGTCGCTCGGCACGAAGGCGCGCGCCGTCGACGTGCGAATGGAGGCCGCGCACCGGCTCGCCGTGGACGTCCGCGACCTCGCGGGGCGACCCATCGCCCGCGCCACGGTGTTGGTCGAAGAGAGTGACGCGTTGCCGTTCGGCGCGCTCACCGACCAGGGCGGGCGCGCGCGCTTCGAACGACTCGGTGAAGGGCCCTACCGCGTGAAGGTGTTCGCGGTGGGCTACGACGCGTTCGAGCGCGAAGGCGTCACCGAAGACCTGGTGGTCGAGCTTCAACGCCTGCACGAGCTCCAGGTCAAGACGCGCGATCACGAGAATCGCCCGCTCGGCGGCGCCGAAGTGTTGATCGCCGGTTCCAGCCTGTGGCCCGCGCGCCGCGTGGAAACGGACGAACGCGGCGAAGTGACGATCGTCGGCTTGCCGTCGGGCAGCTACGATCTTCGCGCCACGCGCGGTAGCTGGGTATCGCCGACGCTGTTCGGCTACCTCGTCGGCGCCGGCGACGGCCAGAGCGTTACGCTTTACCTCGAACCAGGACGCATGCAGCGAATCCTGGTGACGGACGGCGACGCCGACGACGCGCCCGGCGTCGAGGGCGCGGACGTGGTGCTGGTCGAGAGCGGTATCGATTCATTTCCCCAGCGCGGCAGAACCGACGCCAACGGAACCGTCCTGCTGGGGCCGATCGCGCCGGGCCCCGCCGTAGCTTCGGCGCACGCGTCGGGCTTCGTCGCGCACGCCGCCGTGCCGCTGCCCGAGGAAGGCGGCGAAGTGCTGCGCATCGCGCTCCACCGCGGCGCCACTCTGAGCGGAGAGGTGGTGGACACGCGCGGCTTTCCGGTGGACGGCGCCACGATCGAGGTCATCGGCAACGACCTGAACGGCTTGCCGATCGCGGAAACTCCGTTTTCGCTCAGCTTTCAACGAAGCCACTTCGCCTGGTCGCTGTCGAGCGTGCGACCCCTGATTCCCGTGGGTGAGCTCGGCGTGATGCCCGGCCCCATCCCTCCCATCACCGCCGGCTTCGGGCTCGCCGGTCCCGCGCTCGAACAGGCGAGCTGGCTGCCGGGGCCGGAGGACGCCGTGGTCGAGCCCTGGGTCACGCGCGGCGACGGGCGCTTCACGGCGCACCCGGTGTCGCCGGGACGGGTGCGGGCGCTGGTCCGGCACCCCGACTTCGTGGAAGCCCTGAGCGAGGCGGTGACCCTCGCGCCGGGGGGCAAGGCCGAGGTTCGCGTCGTGATGCACGTCGGGGGCAGGCTCGACGGCCGTGTCGTCGACCGGCTCGGACGTCCGCTTGAGGACGTCCGGGTGCGCTTGTTCGCGAGCAGCGGCAGTTTCGAACAGAGTGCGTACACGACGCCGGACGGCCGCTTCGCCTTTGCCGCGGTACCGGCCCACGTCACGGTCGCGCTGTCACGGCCCGACGACGTGAATCGAACCGTGGTGCAGCATCGCGTCGAAGTTCCGGAAGGCCAGAAAGTGGAAATCGAGCTCGAGCTGCCGGAAGAACGCGAGCCCTTCGTGCTCGTGGTGCTCGATGCACGGGCCGAACCGATCGGCTCCGCGCAAGTGACGCTGCTCTCGCTCGACGCCGAAGTGCCATACCGGCAAACGCGCTTCACCCGGAACGACGGACAGGTCGAGTTCGAGGACGCAGCCGGGCTCCGGGCGAGCCTCGAAGTGGAGGCTCCCGGGCTGGAGCGCATGCAGAGAACCTTCGACGAGCTACCCGAGGAGCTCGAGCTCGAGCTCGAAGTCGGCGTGATCGTCGAAGGTCGCGTTACCGCCGTTCGCGGGCGCCGGCCCGTCGAAGGCGCGAGCGTGACGCTCTTGTCCCGCGGCCAGCGCCGTGTCACGACGACCGACGCTGACGGTATCTATCGCTTCGAGAACGTCTCGCCCGCCCCCGTACGGATAACGGTTTCGCATCTCGAGTATGCGGAAGCCAGCGCCTCCGAGCAGGTTGCCCGCACGACGCGTTTCGATCGGCCCTTCGAAATCGCTCCGATCGATCTGATGGAGCCCGCGTCGGTGCGCGGCCGAGTCGTCGACGCACAGGGACAGCCGGTGCGCGGTGCGCGCGTCGCGGCGGGGCCGGTGCCGGCATTTCTTCCCGCCGGGCAGCTGCCGCCCGGCGTGGCGAGCACCGATGGCGAGGGTCGCTTCTTCCTCGAGCGGCTTTTGCCTGGCTCGGCGACGCTCGAGGCCTACGCGGCCGACGTCGGTCGAGGCTCGCTGCGCGTCGAGCTCAGCGCCGGGCGCGAGCTCGGCGACGTCGTGATCGCGCTCGGCGAAGCCGCCGGCCGGGACATACCCATCGCGGGTGGCAGCGTCGCCGTGACGCTCGGCGAGCGGGGCTCGCCGGGGAACGCGACGGTGATCGTCGTCCATGTGGCTTCGGCGAGCGACGCCGAGCGCGGCGGCATCGAAGCCGGAGACGCCGTCGTCGCCATCGATGGGGAAACCGTGGGGAGTCTCGATGGAGCGCGCGAAAGGCTGAGCGGGCCGGTCGGCTCGACCGTGCTCGTCGCCGTCGAGCGGAACGGAACGCCGCTGGCGTTTCGGATCACGCGCGAGGCCGTACGCCGCTGAGCTCTATTGGGCCGCGGCTTCGAACTCCACGTTCACCTTGGCGATCTTGGCGACCTTGGCGCCGAGCTTTTCGAGCGTCGCGTCGGCGAGCTGGTCGAATGCCTTGCGCGGTCGAATGTCGTGCTCCTCGAGCCCGATCTCGAGCGGCTCCGTCGTCTTCACCGACAGCGACTTCACGTCGTCGCCGTCGAAGTGGAAGGAGAGCTCGAGCTTCGCGGTCTTCTTGGCGACACGTCCGTGAAGCCGCACGGTTCCTTCGACCGCGGCCGTGACTTTGCGCTCGGAGCCGCTCATCGCCCTGACGTCGTCGTTGGATGTGCTCGTGACCTTTTCGACTTTGAATTCGACCCAGCGGTTCTGCTCGCGCATCTCTTGGGGGGCGTCCTCGTTGATTTGGAGCCAGGTGCGGGCGTCTTCGTTCTGCTTCTCTTCCTTGACCTCTTCGCCGAACTCTTCGTCCGCCTTGCCGCGCTTACGCTGAAACAGCGCGAGATCCAGAAGATCCACCTTCAACAAGCCCCTCGTCTTGCCGATGCTTCCGGCGTCCACGAAGAGCTCGCCTTCGACGGATTTCGGCGCCCGGCCGAAAATCTTCTCGAGCTCGGCGTCCATCGAGAACTCGACGTCGCTCGTGTCCGTCTGCACCACGAACTTCTTCGATGTCTCGGTGACGGGGACCGCTGAGGCGAGGGCCGATGCTTGCGGCGCGAGCGAGGCGGGAGACTTCTCCTCACAAGCGGCGCCGAGCGCCGACAATGTCGCTGCCAGGGCAAAGGCGATGCGGCGCGCGACGATGGGACTCATCGTTTTTTCGTTCATGGGTACGTCCTTGTCGCGGTCGCAGTCACAGCCGCAGCGACCGATGGGGTGACCGGAGTACGCCGAGCGCCGCTCGGGGGTTTCAGCGGAGCGAACGCGTGAGGTCCGGCCGCGCCCACGGCGCCGGCTCGGGCGCCGGCCGCCTACACGCCCGGGGTGAAGGTGTCGTCGGGCTCTCCGCGATCACCGGGAGCCAAGAGGAACAGCAGCGGCACGATACCGATCGAGATCACCAGCGTGCCGACGATCTTGGCGAGGGTCAAAAGTCCGGCTTCCACGGTGACCGACGATAGTGGCAATGGGTGAGAAGGCAAGTCCGTAGGCTGGCGCCGTGGCGGCCGGGAAGGGGCACTTCGACGCTCCTCCGTCCCGCGAGTTCCCCGATGGTGGCCTCCACACGGCAGCCGGAATGCGCGCCCGAGGCTCAGTCGCCCCGCGGGGAACGGCTGAGAAGCCGGGCGCTTCCCGAGGACGGACCGGTTCTTGCTTGGGGGGCTTTATCATGAGTGAAGCGCCTCTCGAGTCCCGACGATGTGCCCCCCTTCCCAGGGTCCTCTTGGTTGATGACGAGCGACCGTTGCTCCGATCGATGACGCGGCTGCTTCGTTTCTTCCGCCCCGAATACCGCGTGTTTTGCGCCATGAACGGTCGCGAGGCGCGTGAAATTCTCGACACGCTCGAGATGAACGTCGTCGTTACGGACTTGCGCATGCCGCATATGGACGGAGTCGCCCTGCTCGAGGATGTCCGAGATCGATATCCCGCATGCACCCGGATCGTCCACTCGTCTCATATTGGAACAGCCGACCGCGCGCGGCTGCTTCCGCTCGCCCATCGCATACTCAAAAAGCCGGTCGAGATCGAGCAGCTTCTCGGCGCGATCGACTCGGGCGTCGGGCGCCAGCCGGGCTCCAACGGTGGTCTCAAGACGTCCGGAGGAAGCGCCTGAGCTCGGC
>DASWGX010000557.1:0-3696 GCA_036393455.1 Polyangiaceae bacterium | reverse complement strand
CAGGCTGAGAGCGTAGAGCACGCGCGTGCCGGATACCGTCGTGAAGTAGCCGGCGACCGGCGTACCGTGGTGCGGAGTGTTCATGGAGATCGACGTCTCGACGCGCGACGTCCAGGTCGTGAGTCTTGGATCGACGTTGAGTTTGGTATGTGGAGACAGGACGAGACGCGCGTCGAGGCCGCCCGTCGAATGCCCGATCAGGTGGATTGGTCCCTCCGCGCCGGCGCTGCGCGCGACCGTGGTCGCCAGAATCCCGGCGCGGTGGCGCAGCGAAGACGTGGGCGGTGCGGGAACGTCTTCGAATACGACGCTTTCGCCGCGCTCCGTGAAGCGGCGTTCGAGTCCGCGCAGCAGGTGGCCGAAATAGTCATAGCCGGCGAGGTGCCCGAAGCCGAACATACCCGGCACGAAATAGACGCGGTGCAGCGCTTTCACGGCCAAGCACGAGCCTACCAGCTTGCGCCGGGCCCGGTGCCGTCAACGAGCCGGGGAAGCACGCTCCCCACGCGAGGGAAACTGGCGCGACGGACTAGCGCGCGAACGAAACGGGCGCGGAAACCTGGAAATCGAACCTGAGCTGCGCCTGACCGACGAAGGAAACGGCGGGGCTCTCCACGTGAAGCCGATGCAGGGTGAGCTGTCCGCTCGTTTGATTGGAGCCGACGGGCAGTGTACCGGCGCCCGCCTCGTCGGCGAAAGTGCACACGACCATGCGGTCACCGCGGGCATTGGAGAACTCCGCGTAGACCACGTCGTCGGGCTTGCCGGGGGCCCAGGTCAAATCGAGCGGCGTCCCCGGCGGGAGCGCCACGTGAGCTCCGAACTCGACGCCCGCCACGCGGACCTCTTCCAGCATGGCCGGCGCGATGCCCGAGATCCGGATGCCGTCGAGCTCGAAGCCGCCGGAGGCGTCGACCCCGTACGCGGCCTCGGCCGGCAGAGGAGCCGCTTCGCGATCGCGCGTGGCGTACACCACGCCCGAGATGAGGTCGGTTACCGTCGGGAAGGCATGCGGGGCGAGCTTCAGCTCGGCGTGGTCGGTGCGGACGTAGACGTCTCCGGCGTCCAAGAACTCGACGCGTCCCAGCGGATTGAGCGGCGGCGAGTTCGACCGTTCCTGTTCGTCGGTCGAACACTGACCCATCGCCGGAAGCTCCGCATCGAAGCCGACGAGTCGCACGGCGCTCTGCGCATCGACCGAGGCCGGAATGCGCACGAACGCGACGAGCGCGTTCGCGAGCTCGGCGCCGTCCATCGACGCGTGGCGCTCTACGGTGATGAAAGCGTGCGTGCTCCCGGTATCCGAGTCCGCCGTATAGCTTCGCGTGTCGACCGAGCACGCGGCCGCTCCCAATGCCAACGCGCAGGAGGCGCCCCAGGCGCCGGTCGAGATCGCACGCGACGGCATTCGGCAATGGTATGCCGCGCCCACGGGCCGGGCAAGGCCGCGGCCGAAACCGCGGCAGAACGTCAGTCTAGCTTACCGGTTACCGCGGCCGCGGGAGTGAACGCGACGCCGGAAACGTCGGCTTCGGACCGGGAGCCACCGAGCGTCAACGAGCCGCTGAGCGCGTACCAGCCGACCGCGAGCTCCGCGGCGACGGAGATCGGACCGACGCCCAGGCTCGCGCCGAGGAGCGTCGTCAGCGACAGGGTTCGACCTTCGAAGTCGGCCGCTACAGGGGTCGTTCCGGCGAAGACGAGCACCGCGTCGCCGGTCGTTCGTTCGTACCCGGGGCGAACACCGAGCCAGGCGTGACCGAAAGACGGGTCCGTTCGCAAGCCCACGAGGAGCGGCACGTCGACGCCAAAGCCGCGGACATTGCCGAGATCGGCGTGGCCGAGCCGCTCCGATCCGTCGGGCAACGCGCTCGGCGGCGAGTCGCCGACGCTTCCGGGATCGGGCACGACGCCCGTGAGCGCGCCGCCGATGCTGAGAGCGTACGTATCCCGTTCGAAGGCTCGCCTCAGGTCGGCTCGCACCCGGCGGCCGGTATAGCCGAGCCCGGCCTCGAAGCCCTGTCCCATGCCGGCGCGGGCCGCGAACCACGGCGAGAGCGCGGGGGTCGCGATGGCCTCGGTGAGGGCTCCGCGCGCGAGCGTTTCGGATTGCTCCTCCGCGAGCGGAGCCATCTCTTCCGCGACGACGCGATCGGCGTCCTCGATCGCTCGGCGAGCCGTGCCCGGGACGAAGTGATGACTGAAGCCCGCGCTCGCCGATACTTGTCGAGAGCCGAGCGGCTCGGCCGGATGCAGGCCGGGCATGCCAGCTCCGCAGGCGCTGAGCCCGGCCGCGAAGGCGACGGCACCGACGACGCCGCGGACGAAGTGGACCCAGCACGGGTTCCGGACGGTGGTGACGGCCCACGCGCGGCTGGTCGTCGGAGGCGGCATCTTGGAGCGCTCGTCCCGTTTAGGGGTCGGCCGTGCGCCTGTCAAATCGGGCCCCGCAACGTTGGACTGGCCGGCGTGGGGGTCGAAGACTATGGTCCGCCGCGAAATGGCAGACCGGCTCTTTTCGGCTCGACCGCGGCCCACCCGCGCGCAGCGCACGATGCTCGCGGGACTCGTGTCGATCGCCCTCGGCTGCCAGCCCGAAATCGGAGACACCTGCGTGACCTCCTCCGATTGCTCGGCTGCGGGCGACCGTCTCTGTGACACGACTCAACCGGACGGATATTGCACGGTGTTCAACTGCGAACCCGGCACTTGTCCCGAGGACGAAGCGATCTGCGTGGCGTTCGGGGCCGAGCGATCGACACTGCCCGAGTGTGCGAGCGGAGACGATTCACGCCTGCTCCGGACGTTTTGCATGAAGACCTGCGAAGCAGACTCCAATTGCCGTCCCGATTTCATTTGCGCGGACGTCGGACGTGAAAATGCCTGGGGCGCGGAAGTCATCGAATCGAGCCTCGAACGGACGCGCGCGTGTCTGCTGCCGCGGAGCGGCGGACCCATCGATCAGAACGAAACCGGAGTCTGTGCCGGGTCGGACGCGGGGCTGCCGGAGCCGCCTTCCGGAGCCGGCGGCGCTTCCGCGGGCGGGTCCGGTTCCGAGCAGGGCGGCGCCGGCGAGGCCGGCGCGGCGAGCGGCGGCGCCGCTGGAGCCGGCTAAAACAGAGCCTTCGCGACGGTGTCGGCGTAGGCGATCACGACGTAGTAGCCGACGAAGCGCGGGATGCGCAGCAGCGCCACGGCCGCGAAGAGCTTGAACGGCAGCTTGAGCATTCCCGCCGTCCAGCACGTGAGCGAGAAGGGGATCGGCGTCAGCGCCCCGAGCGCGACGGACCAGGCGCCGTAGCGACGCACCAGTCGCTCGTTTCGTTCCAGGCCGCGTCCGAATAAAAGGCGCGGAACACGCGTGAAGGCGAGCCAGGAGCCCAGCAGCCAGCCGACGCTGCCGGCTACGACCGACATCATTCCGATGCCCGCGACCAGGAGCGGCCAGTGTCCATGGAGCTCGCTCTTCGCAATCACGACGAGCACGGCGTCCGGCGGAATGGGGCTCATCACCGCGTCGCTGACGAACAGGATGCCGAGCAGGCCCGGCAAGCCGAGCGCGCGGTACAGAGTCGACGTGGCCGCCAGCAGTTCGTCTTCGTAGGCCACGCCGAGCACGGCGAGCGTTCCGAACAACAGCAGTACCAAAAGGCCCGCCTTGAGCAACCCTTGCTTGACGTAGCGTTCGAGCTCGGC
>DASWGX010000556.1:0-4188 GCA_036393455.1 Polyangiaceae bacterium | reverse complement strand
CATCGGGTACTCGACCGGACGGAACAGTTTTCAGGCGCTCATCGACGCCGAACGCTCGGTTCGAAACCTCGAGCTCAGCTACGAAGAGGCCCTCGCCGGGCTCGGACGCGCGTGGGCGGAGCTCGACCGCGCCGTGGGGCGCATCGCGGGGATGCCCGAAACCGGAGAGTCGCCATGACGGCCCGCAACCTCTTGTTCGAGCACCGGCACAAGCTCGTGCCGGCGCTGATCGCGGTCGCGCTCGCGGTCGTGGGGGTCGCGTTCCGCGCGGAGCTCAGCGCCTGGTTTTCGGGAACGCCGCCGACTGGAGGCCCCGCCGGCTCGGCGAGCGCCGTCGCATCGAGCTCGGCCAGCGCCCCCGCCGGCACAAAAGCGACCACCCACCGCTTCGACGATGCCACGCTCGAACGGCTTCGCGCGGCGTTCGCCGCCTACGAGCAGGTACGCGCCCGCCTGGCCGAGGATTCTCACGACGGGCTCGAAGGCTTGGCAACGTCGATCCGCGCCGCGCTCGACGCGGCGAGCGAAGGGACGTCCGCTCTGCCGGCGGCGCTCGCGGCCGCCCTCTCCGAAGCGGAGACGGCCGCGCGGGCGCTCGGCGAAGCGCGCGACGCGAAGCAGGCGCGTGACGCGTTCGGCGAGCTCAGCCGGCATCTGGTGACGCTCGCCGCGTCGGACTCGCGCCTCGTCGCAGGGCTCCATTTGTTCGAGTGCCCGATGACGGAAGGCTACGCGAAGTGGTTTCAGCCGTCGCAGCAGGTCCATAACCCGTACATGGGAGAGAGCATGCCGACGTGCGGGTCGCCGGCGGCGTGGGCCGAACCGGGCGACGAGCACGCGCACCCGCACGGCGCCGCGGACGAGATCGCCTACTACACCTGCTCGATGCACCCGTCGGTCAGACGCGACGGGCCCGGCCAGTGCCCCATCTGCGGCATGCAGCTGACCCCGGTCATGAAGACGGCGCTCGAAACGGGAACCATCATCGTGGACGAAGTACGAAGGCAGCGCATCGGGGTCAGGACCGCAACCGTCGCGAAGCGGACGATGACCTTGAAAGTGCGCGCCGTCGGCGCGGTCCGCTACGACGAGAGCCGGCTCTTCGACGTCAACTTGCGCATGAGCGGCTGGGTGCAGCGCCTCTTCGTCGATGAAACGGGACAGCGCGTGAAGGCTGGGCAAACACTGTTCACGCTCTACAGCCCGGAGCTCTACGCGGCACAGCTCGAGCATCTGTCGGCGCGGAGGAGTCAGGCTGACGGCGGCTCGGAAATGCTGGCGAACCTCGCGCGTACGTCGCGGCAGCGGCTGCGGCTGCTCGGCATGAACGAGGCGCAGATCTCCGAGCTCGAGCAGCGCGGGGAAGCACTGGAAAACATGCCGATTCCGTCTCCTGCGAGCGGTCACGTCATCGAAAAGTACATCGTGGACGGCGCGCGCGTGGAGGCCGGAATGCGCGTGTATCGCATCGCGGACCTCCGCAAGGTCTGGATCGACGCCGAGCTCTACGAGACCGACCTGCCGCACGTACGCGTCGGGCAGCCGGCGCGCGTCGAGCTTCCGTACGCCGAGAGCGCCGAACATACCGGCAAGGTCGACTACGTCTATCCGACGCTCGAGGCGCAAACGCGAACGGGCCGCGCGCGCGTCGTGCTCGAAAACCCCGACCTCGAGCTCAAGCCGGACATGTACGCCAACGTCGTCTTCGACGTGGAGCTCGGAGAACGGCTCACGGTGGAGGATTCGGCCGTGATCTACACCGGGCCGCGGCGGCTCGTGTTCGTAGACCTCGGTGAAGGCCGGCTGCGGCCCAAGGCCGTGGAGGTAGGAGCTCACGTGGGCGGTTACTACGAAGTGATCGACGGGCTCTCGGAGGGAGACCTGGTCGTGACCTCGGGCAACTTCCTGATTGCAGCCGAGAGTCGCATCCGCTCGGCCACACGCTACTGGGAGACCACGGGTGAGCCCGAGTAACGGCGCGGCCAAGCCGGGGTTCATCGCGCGGCTGATCGCGCTGTGCGCCGAACGGCCGTTCATGACCGTGCTCCTGGCCGTCTGCTTCGGGGCGTGGGGCTACTACTCGCTGAGAAACGCGCCGCTCGACGCCATCCCGGATCTCTCGGACACGCAGGTCATCATCTTCACCGAGTGGCCGGGGCAAAGCCCGGACCTGGTGGAGGCTCAAATCACCTACCCCATTTCGAGCTCGCTGCTCGCCGCGCCGAAAGTGAGCTTCGTGCGCGGCCAGTCGATGTTCGGGATGTCGTTCGTCTACGTCATCTTCGAGGACGGGACCGACATGTATTGGGCGCGCAGCCGCGTGCTGGAATACTTGAATTCGGCGCTGGACGAGCTGCCGCAGGGCGTGCGCCCTTCGCTCGGCCCCGACGCCACCGGCGTGGGCTGGGTGTTCCAGTACGCGCTCACCGACAAGAGCGGCAAGCAAGATCTGCAACAGCTGCGCTCGCTTCAGGATTGGAACGTCCGCTACGCCCTTTCCAGCGTTCCCGGCGTCGCGGAAGTCGCGTCGGTCGGCGGATTCGTCAAGGAGTATCAAGTTCAGGTCGACCCCGTCCGGCTCCGCGCCTACGACATATCGATAGGCGAGGTCGTCCGCGCCGTACGCGAGTCCAACGAAGACGTGGGCGGGCAATCGATCGAGATCTCGGGACACGAGCACGTGATCCGCGGCCGCGGCTACCTGCGCAACCTGGACGATTTGCGGAAGATCCCGCTCGAGCTGGGAGCCCAGGGTACGCCGGTGCTGCTTCGCGACGTCGCCGACGTGAACCTCGGGCCCGCTGCGCGGCGGGGTCTCGCCGACCTCGACGGCGAGGGCGAGGCGGTCGGCGGAATCGTGATCATGCGCTACGGCGAGAACGCGCTCAGGGTGATCGACGCCGTCAAGCAGCGCATAGAGGAAGTGCGCCGGAGCTTGCCAGAGGGCGTCGAGCTCTCGATCACTTATGACCGCTCCAGGCTGATCCTGGACTCCATCGACACGCTCAAAAACACGCTCATCGAAGAGATGATCGTAGTCAGCCTGGTCATCTTCCTGTTCTTGCTGCACGCGCGCAGCGCCCTGGTTCCGATCATCACGCTTCCGCTCGCCGTTCTGCTCGCCTTCATTCCGATGTACTACCAGGGCCTGACGGCGAACATCATGTCTCTGGGCGGCATCGCGGTAGCGGTTGGCGCCATGGTCGACGCTTCGATCATCATCGTCGAGAACGTACACAAGAAGCTCGAGGCGTGGGAGCACGACGGCAAGCCGACCTCGCGGCGCGACGCCATCGTCGCGGCGATGCAAGAGGTCGGGCCGTCGATCTTCCTTTCCCTCCTGGTGATCACGGTTTCGTTCCTGCCCGTATTCACGCTCGAGGGCACGGAGGGACGGCTGTTCAAGCCGCTGGCCTTCACCAAGACCTACTCGATGGGCTTTGCCGCGGTGCTGGCGGTCACGCTCACGCCGGCGCTGGCCGTCCTGTTCATTCGGGGCAAGCTGCTCCACGAGGACAGGAACCCGCTCAACCGCTGGCTCGTGGCGCTGTACGCACCGGTCGTTCGCTGGGTCGTGCGCTACCCCAGAACCGTGATCGGCGTGTCCGCGCTCGGCATGCTGCTGACCGTGCCGGCGTTCATGCGACTCGGCAGCGAGTTCATGCCGCCGCTCAACGAAGGCGTGATTCTCTACATGCCGACCGCGCCTCCGGGGATGTCGATGACGGAGGCGGCCAACGTGCTTTCCAGTATGGATCGGCAGCTGAAAGAATTCCCCGAAGTGGTGAGCGTGTTCGGAAAGATGGGCCGCGCGCGCACGCCCACCGACCCGGCGCCGATCGGAATGGTCGAAACCACCATAGTCCTCAAACCGCGCGCCGAGTGGCGAGCCGGGCTCACCTGGGAGGACCTGGTTCGCGAGATGGACGAGAAGCTCTCCTACCCCGGCATGCCCAACATCTGGTGGATGCCGATCCAGACGCGCACCGAAATGCTCGCTACGGGCGTGCGAAGCCCGCTCGGAATCCAGGTGTTCGGCGACGATCTCGCGACCATCGAGCGCACCGCGATCGCCATCGAACGAGCCATGACCGAGATCCCGGGGACGCGCAGCGCCTTCGCGGAGCGCTCGACGGGCGGCTTCTTCGTCGACTTCCGCATCAAGCGCGACGAAGCCGCGCGCCACGG
>DASWGX010000555.1:0-2352 GCA_036393455.1 Polyangiaceae bacterium | reverse complement strand
GGGTTGGTGCTCTTGGTTGGCGGCCAAGTCGAGATGCGTGACGAGCTCGAGGGGGTACTGTCGCCGCACTGGTCGGTCGTCGCCGTCGGCGCCGGTGCGCGGGCTCTCGAAGCGGCGCGCTCCGAGTTGCCCGACGTCGTTTTGATCGACGCCGTCGTTTCGATGCCGGACGCCGTAGAGCTTCTGCGCTCTCTTCGCGCCGACGAGCGCACCAAGGAAATCGGCGTGATCATGCTGTGCGCCGGCGCGAGCGAGCGCTCACGGCTCGAAGGCCTCGCCGTCCGCGCGGACGATCACATCGCAAGACCCTTTTCGGCCGAGAAGCTGCTTGCTCATGTTCGTAGACATGCCGAAGCGGGTCGTTTTCGGCGCGTAACCGAGCTCGAACGAGCCAGGCTGTACGCGCTGTTCGATCAAGTCCCGGCCGCCATAGCCGTGCTGCGGGGCCCTTCGCACATGGTCGAATTCGTGAATTCTCGCTATTCGGAAGCGTGCGGACGTCCGGTTTGCGAGCTTCTGGGCAAGCCGATCGACGTCGCGCACCCGGAACTTTCTGGGTCGTCGCTGCTGGATTTGCTGAGCACCGTCTACCGAGGGGGCGAGACACTGCACATTCCCGATCTCGAAGGGGTTTGGGGGCACCGGCGTGACGGCGCGCGCTCGCGAGCGTCGTTCGACTGGACGTGCTGGCCGTTGACCGACGAGAGCGGCCGCACGGTAGGGACCGTGCAGTTTTTCTTTGACGTCACCGAGATCGTCGCCGTTCGCCGCGAACTGGAGTCGGCACGAAAGGCCGCGGAGGTCGCTCGCGCGGAGGCGGAATCCGCCAATCGCGCCAAGGACGAATTTCTGGCGATGCTGGGCCACGAGTTGCGTAACCCGCTCGCGCCGATCTTGACCGCCCTGCAATTGATGCGGCTCAGGAACGTCGATGCCGCGGCGAACGAGCGAGGCATCATAGAGCGGCAGGTCAAGCACCTGCTCGGGCTGGTCGACGACTTGCTGGACGTTTCACGCATCACGCGCGGCAAGGTGAAGCTCAGGATGGAGCGTGTGGAGCTCGCGGAAGTCGTGGCCAAGGCGGTCGAAATCGCGAGCCCGCTGCTCGAGCAGCAGCAGCACCACCTGCGCATCGACGTGCCGAACTCCGGGCTCCTGGTACGCGCCGACCCGGACCGCCTGGCCCAGGTGATCGCCAATCTGCTCACCAACGCGGCGAAGTACACGCAGGAGCGCGGCACCGTCACGGTGGCGGGAGGGCGCGAGCGTACGGACGTGGTCGTGAAAGTTCGGGATACCGGGATCGGCATCGAGCCTGAAATGCTGACGAAGGTCTTCGACCTTTTCATGCAAGAACGGCAGGCGCTCGACCGCGCTGGCGGTGGGCTCGGCCTCGGTCTCGCCATCGTGCGAAGCCTCGTCGATTTGCACGGTGGTCGCGTCACCGCCGCCAGCGACGGCAGGGGGACCGGGAGCGAATTCATCGTGCGCTTGCCGGCGTTGCTCGGCAACCGTGCCCCGACGCCCGCGCGCGGCACCGCCGTCGCGACGGCGCCGTCTCCCCCGAGCGGCTATCGCATCCTGATCGTGGACGACAACGAAGACGCGGCGGAGATGCTCGCGTTGTCGCTCGCCGCGCTCGGGCATACGACTCGCGTCGCTCACGACGGTCCCGCGGCGCTGCGTCTCGCCCTGGACTTCGAGCCGCACGTGGCGTTGCTCGACATCGGGCTGCCGGTCATGGACGGCTACGACTTGGCCAAGCGTTTTCGCGACGACGACGTGCTCGGGCGAGTGCGGCTCGTGGCGCTGACAGGCTATGGACGCCGCAGCGATCGGCGCCAGTCCCGCGAAGCGGGGTTCGAAGATCATCTGGTGAAGCCCGTCGACGTTCACGAGCTGAACGCCATCGTCTGCCTGGAAGGAGGGCCGTCCAGCGCCGGGGACGTCGAATCGGGAGAGCGGCAGGGCTGAGCCCGCCCGGCGGCGGGCCCGGACGCGAAACCACCGGGGCGAAGTTTTGGGGACCCGGCGCCCCTGTACTAGCGTCCGCGATCGTGCCGTGCGCGAAAAGACCCTGGCCTCTTCGCCCGCGTGGCGCGCGTGTGAGAGCCGCGGCAGTCGTGCTGGGCGCTCTGGGGTTACGTTCGAGCCACGCTGGCGCGCAGGCGTCCCGCGACGAGGTGCCCACGCCCAAGGCGAGCGAGGTCGAGCCGAAGGCGCGTCAGCCGAAGCGAAGCGAACAGGGCACGAGCGCCGCGACACGAGAAGCCGGCGAGGACGAGAGCACTGGTTCGGGGAACGTCATCGTACCGCTCGTGATGTACACGCCGGAGACGCATCTGGGCGGCG
>DASWGX010000554.1:0-3075 GCA_036393455.1 Polyangiaceae bacterium | reverse complement strand
GCTTCCCGGCGAGAACATGTTGTAGCGATAGCGACCGAAGTCGCGCATGCCGTAGCAGCGCAGCAAGCGTCGGAAGCGAAGTACTTCCGGAATGTTGATGCCGCTGGGATCGTCCTCGAGCTCGTATCCGTCGTAGCGGCTCAGGGCGTCGACGCGCTCGTCCAGGCGCCGCAGGATTGCCGAGTCTCCCGCCGAGAGGGGAACGCTCACCGGAAAAATCCCGCGCATTTCCGCCAGGTGCTCGGGAGCCGTCATGCCGAAGCTGAGCGTGTGAACGAAGGGCGCCGAAAGGCAGAAGCGCGCGCCCCATTGAATCGGCGTGAGCGGCGCCGTGAGCTCGCGGAGCAGGGGCGGCGCGTTGAACAGATTCCCCCCTTTGTCATTGGGCGAAATGATGAAAACGCCCATGTCGTGCGCGGCGGCCTGCATTACGGCGCCCCAGTTCCTTTGCCAAAAGTAATAGTAGTGGAGGTTCACGAAGTCGAAGAGATCGGTCGCGATGGCGTCGCTGATGGTGCGGACGCTGCCGTGCGTGCTGAACCCGACGCTGCCGATCACGCCCTGTTCTTGGTAGCGTTTCAGCACCTCCACCGGCCCTCCCTTGGCCAGCGCAGCCTTGTAGCGGCGCTCGGTATTGATGCCGTGCCAGGCGTAAAGATCGATGAAATCGAGTCGTAGCGCCTTGAGCTGCTGCTCGAGTACGCGGTGGGCGTCATCCGCCGTTTCCGGGGCGGCCTTGGTCATGAAGAAGTACCGATCGCGCGGTACGCGGAGCTCCTCGTGCAGGACCTTGCCGTAGCAGTGCTCGCTCTTGCCGTAGCCATGAGCCGTTTCGATGTGATTGACGCCGAGCTCGAGGGCGCGCGCCAGCGTGTCGCGGCACTGCTCGATCATGCTTTTCGACGGCTCGTCCCTGGGAGGCGACCAGCCGTCATGGTAGCGCATGCCGCCCAGCGTGACGACGCTGAGGCAGCGGTTCGTACGCCCGAAACGACGGTACTGCATCGGTGAGCGTTCGTTCCTGCACTCCGGCTTTCGTTGCTCGCGCGTCATCGACCGACTTTCGTCTTTGAATGCCATGGCGCGCGTCTCAGAGCGCTCCTTCGAGGATGCCGCGAAGCTCTTCGCCCGTGAGCTCTATGGGGTTCCCCTTCATGCTGCTCGCCGCTCGTGCCTTGTCAACCACCGTGTCGAAATCCGCCACCGTCATCCCGTAGCGAGCGAGCGCGGGAATGTCCAGGGATTCGCACAAGGTTTCTACCCAGAGCGCGCCCTCGTCCGCGCTGGCGTGCGCGTCGCCGGTGACGAGCATCGCCGCATCGGCGTAGCGCGCGAGGGCCGGGTTTCGCGGCGCTCGCGCGCGCAGCGCCGCGACATTGGCGCGCATGACCCACGGCAAAAGGCGCGCACAGACGGCACCGTGCGGCGCCCGAA
Source organism: Polyangiaceae bacterium (assembly GCA_036393455.1). Taxonomy (GTDB): domain Bacteria; phylum Myxococcota_A; class Polyangia; order Polyangiales; family Polyangiaceae; genus DASWGX01. The sequence continues at coordinate 1,641 of DASWGX010000554.1, read as the reverse complement.
ACATGCCTCCAATCGGCCCCGCGAAGCCGTGCACCGCACCGAGCTTCGCGTTCGCCAGGGCAAGGCCCCCGAACAGGCTCACCAGCGCCATGTCATCGCGGGCTTCGCCGTCCGCCGGGTCTTCGTAAACGCGCGGCAGCGCGCGTGCCGCGCGCCCGATGGCTTCCCTGCACAATGCATCCGTCATCGGGTTCGAGTGCTTGGATACGAAGGGCTCCAGCACTTGCGTCAGTGCGTCGAGCCCGGTCGACGCGGTGAGCGCCCGCGGTGCCGACAACGTGAGACGTGAATCGACCAGCGCCACGCGCGGCAGCATGAACTCGCTGCGCAAGCTCACCTTCACGCGGTGATCGTTCGACTCGAGCACGGCGTTCTTCGTCACCTCCGAGCCGGTGCCCGCCGTCGTGGGCACGGCGATCATCGGTACGCTCGGGCGTTCGAGCTTCTTACCGCCGCCAATCACTTCGAGATAGTCGAGCGGCTCACCGCCGTTTGCCAGCAGCGCCGCCACGGCCTTGCCGAGATCGATCGCGCTGCCGCCACCGAGGCCGATCACCACCTCGGCGGCGTGCCGCAGGCCGAGCTCGGTGACGCGGCGGGCATCGTCCGTCGTGGGCTCGCCGGCAACCGCCGCGGTGGTGACGAAAACGCCTGCTTCGCGCACGCGGTCCACCAGTGGCGCGACGCGGGCCGCGTCGCGTCCGTGCACGACGAGCGCCCGCGCGCCGAAGCTTCGCGCCAGGGAGCCGAGCTCTTCCGAGGTTCCGGGCCCGAAGATGATTCGCGCGGCGGTAGCGAATTCGAACATGCTGATCCGGCGCTCAGTCGCCCGACGCCGCGCTTGTCGCCCAGCGGCACTCTTCGGGAAATAAGGTCCTGTACTTCGTGCTCCGCCGCGGCTCCTCCATCATGTCGGCGACGGCATCACGCCATTTCCGATAGTGCGCCGTCTCCTTGTGCTCGGCCGGCGCTGCGGCATTCTTGTAAACCTCGATCAGCACGAAGCGCGTTTCATCGCTTTCTTCTTGAATGACGTCGAAACGCGCGACTCCCGGCTCCGTGAGGCTCGACTGTGCGTTTTTTTGTGTCGCCGCCCGGAAGGCTTCCACTTTGCCGGCCTTGACGTGAACATGAACGAATACCGCGAGCATCTCCGACCTCCGCGACGAACGGCGTTGCTGGATCTTGCCGACGGCGGCTCCGAGGTCAATCCGCAGCGCGACCCTCGCTTGAAGCGCGCGCCGGCGGCGTGCTAGAACCGCGGCGTCGTGTTCGGGAAAGCCCACAAATGCCGCGGTCCGAGCAGGCCCCTCGGACGTGGGGCGCTCCAGCACGGGGTCGGAAAGCACCGCGCTCCGGCGCGAGAGCGCCTGAAATACTGGGCTTTTTGCATCGTACTCGCGTACCTCGGCGTTCAGGTTCTCGGCGTCGCTCACCTCGGCCTGGTACGCCACTCTCGCTGCGCGGAGCACGGGGAGCTCGTTCACGCTGGCGAGCATGGGAGCGCCACTTCTGGTGTTGCAGCGCCACGCGCACGCCAAGCGACTCGTTCTTCGTCGGTCACGACCTCGATGGCCGAGGTTTCGCATGAGCACGAGGCTTCTGCCGCCTTTGCCGCCCAGCGCAAGCTCGCTCTGGCAA
>DASWGX010000553.1:0-1886 GCA_036393455.1 Polyangiaceae bacterium | reverse complement strand
CGCCAGCGGCCGTCTCACTGCCGAAGAGCTCCGGCCTCGCGCTCTGCGTCCGCGGCGCGATCAAGGACAGCTTCTTCGTGAAGTACCGGGGCGGCAGCATTCCCGATTCTCTCGCCAACAAAGGCGTGCTCTGTGCGCTCGTGGTCACTCCAGGTCAGAAGAAGCGTGCCGTCCTCAACACGCACATGCACGACTATTCCAACGACCGCCTCGGCACGGCGCGCTTCGCCTGGCTCGACACGCTGATTTCGTGCGTGCGCTGGATACAGGAGCACTGGCGCGCACCCAAGGTCTTGCTCGGAGACTTCAATATCGACTCGATCGGCGCCTACGACCGTTCGAACCAGGCGGATTTTCGCTGCTACCAGCGGCTCATCAACATTGGCATGGACGGCAGCGACAGGTGGTACGACGTCAATGCGCGGGTCCACAAAGGAAAGCCGATCAAGACCAATGCTACGGTCGCCATCGATCACCACTTGCTGGGGGGAGAGACCGTCGGCCCGGCCAAGTTCGCTTCGCTCGAGACGCCGCACTCCGACCACCGCCTCACCATCAGCGAGTTTTGACATGACCGACTGCGATACGAGCCAGGGCTGGAGAATGCGGCGCGCCGCGCGTTTGGCGCTCCGCGTAGCGGGCGCCATGGCACTCTCGCTCGCGAGCGGGCGCGCCGGCGCCACCGAATTCTGGGAGACGCGCCTCGGCGGAGCCTTCTTGCTCGGCTCACAGACAGAGTACGATCTTACAGCGGGGCTCGCCTTCGACACCTACATCACGAGCAACGTCGGTGCCATGCTGGGTGCCGATCTAGGGCTGCTCGCGCACCTCGAAGAAGACAGCGCTCCGAGCGATCTCACGCTCTCGCCGCAGCTCTCGGTCTGGTTCGGCGAAGACGTGCCGAAGCGCCGCCCGTTCATCACCGTGAGGCCCGTGTTCGGCGTCGTCGATCTCGACGGCAACGGAAAATCGACGTTCGAACGTCTGGAAGTCGGCCCCGAGTACGGTCTCATGCAGGACGACGGGGGCTTTCGCGTTCGCGCCGGGCTGTTCTGGGCTCCGTTCAACCCGGTCGGGCCGGACGGGCTCGAGCTCGGGGCGGCGCTCTTGCGCCTTTCCTTCGGTTGGGCGCCTCCGCAACGGCTGCCTCCGCGGGACGACCCGGTCGAGTGCCTGCCGTGCGAGCCGGGCTGCAACTTGCCTTGCTAGTCTCGTAACGGCGCACGTTGCCGCGCCGGCGCCGGAGCGCCGCCCCGGCGGACGCTCCGAGCGAGCCGCCCCGGAGCCGGTGCATCGGCCGAGCGTGCACGAGTACGAAGACACGCTGAGCGATCCATTTTCTCTCGGGGACGCTGGAAGGCGCTCGCTTGGTGTATGTTTCTCGAGCCCACGCGAGGTCGGTCGAAACGGTCATGCAGAGCTCGGAACGGGACCCGCTAAACATCGTCGGGCAGACGGTCGCGGAAAAGTACGTGATCGAGCGACTGGTCGGGGAAGGCGGCTTCGCTCTCGTGTATCGAGCCGAGCACAATATCTGGAAGAAGCCGGTCGCGATCAAGTTTTTTAGCGCGCTCTCGTCGGCGCCCGAAGCGGATCGGGCGGCGTTGCATCGAACTTTCGTGCAAGAGGGCGCGCTGCTCACGGAGCTTTCGAGCCAGACCGCCGGCATCGTGCAAGCACGCGACATCGGAACGTTCACGAGCCCGGACGGGCGCTGGATGCCCTTCATGGTGCTCGAGTGGCTCGATGGTCGTTCGCTCGAAACCGTGCTCGAAGAGGAGCCGCGGCGGCGTTCGCTCGAGGAAACTCTGCGCGTGCTGAAGCCCGCTGCGCGCGCGCTCGATGTCGCGCATGGACGTGGGATCGCGCATCGCGACATCAAGCCT
>DASWGX010000552.1:0-5148 GCA_036393455.1 Polyangiaceae bacterium | reverse complement strand
CGCGCCCTGCCCGCCGGCGTCTCGTCGTCCCAGGCGTACGACACGAATACTTGCGGTTTTTTCATGATACCGGCGTTGCCACCCACGATACCCGAGACCGGTTCGTTGGCCTAATCGATTCCGAAGGAATCAGTGCCCAAGGCCCCTCGGAACGGCTGGCTCCGTAGACGCACAAGGGGTCACGCGCAGTCCTGATTGGTAGTCGGACCGGGTGCGGGTGAAGGATCGGCAGCGGGAGCGGGAGCGGGAGCGGGAGCGGGAGCGGGAGCGGAGAGGTCGGGATGGGGTCGGGTTCGGGGTGCACAAATTCGCGAGCGGGGATGGGGTTCGGCAGGCGGGCAGGGTTAGAGGGTTGTGTGCGCCGCCGTGGAGATAGCCGGCGCGCTCGGTGCCTGCTCCGACCGAGACCGGAGCCGAACCGCGCGCCAGCGCGGCTCCGCTCCCGCCTTGCCCTTAGCCCTTCCCGACACCGCTCCCGCTCCCGCAACCGACACCGTTCCGGCGGCCCCGCTCGCTCCCGCCCGATTTCATGGATCAAGAGTGGGGTCGCGCGTGCTTCACTCGTGCCCCGCCATGTATCTCCCAATCTCCCGTACGTTGGCCGTCGCCGCCGGCGTCTCGAACACCATCTTCCCTCCGCTCATCACCAAGATCCTGTCCGATAGCGCGAAGATCTCCTCGAGGTCCGCGCTGATCAGGAGCACCGCCGCTCCCGCGTTCCGCGCGTCGAGAATGCGCGAGCGGATCTCGGCGACGGCCGCGAAGTCCAATCCGAAGCACGGGTTCGCCGCGATCAGCACGGCGACGTTGCCGTGAAGCTCGCGCGCGAGGACGGCGCGTTGGACGTTGCCGCCGGAGAGTTGGCTGATCGGCGCGCCGGGGGCGGGAGCGCGGATCTGGTAGGTCATGATGGCTTGCTCGGCGCGCTTTTTGAACGCGCTCGCTCTGAGGCCGAAGCGCGCAAAGGTGAACGGCGGCCGATCGAAGTCGCGAAAGCCGATGTTCTCGGCGAGGCTCATCACGGCGACGCAGGCGTTTCGGAGCGGAGCCTCGGGCAGGAGGCGTACGCCGGCTTGGTGGATTTCGCGCCGTGTGCCGCGGTAGGCGCGGTTCCGTACCGAGACGACGCCGCTCGTCGCTTCGCGCTGTCCGGCGAGGACTTCGACGAGCTCGTCCTGGCCGTTGCCGCTCACGCCGGCGACGCCGGCGATTTCGCCGGCGCGGACGGAGAAGGTGACGCCGCAGAGGACGGGCAGGCCGATGTCGTCGTCGGCCTGGAGCTGATCGACTTCGAGCACGACGGAGCCAGGCTCGCGCTCTTCGCGCGTCGAGGACGCGGCGGGGACTTCCGAGCCGACCATGAGCTCGGCCATTTTTTCGGGGGTGAGCTCGGCGGTGGGTGCGCTCGCGACGAGCTTTCCGCGACGCAGGATGGTGACGTGGTCGGCGAAGCCGAGTACTTCGCGGAACTTGTGCGTGATCATGAGAACGCTGAGCCGGCCCTCACGCGTCATGCCGCGGAGTAGGCCGAGGACTTCGTCGGCTTCGTCCGGGGTGAGCACGCTGGTCGGCTCGTCGAGGATCATGACGCGGTTGCCGAGATAGAGCTGCTTGAGGATTTCGAGTTTCTGTTTTTCGCCGGCGGCGAGCTTGCGCACGGGTTTTTCCGGATCGAGCTGGAAGGGCATGGTTCGCATCAGCTCGCGGAGCTTGGCGATTTCCTTTTTCCAGTCGATGAGGCGCGGCAGCTCGCTCCGCGCGATGAGGAGGTTTTCGGCGACCGTCATGTTCTCGACCAGGGTGAAGTGCTGGTAGACCATGCCGATGCCGAGCCGCTGGGCGTCGCGGGGGCTCTTGACGGCGACGGGAACGCCGTCGACGACGAGGCGCCCGGAGTCGGCCTGGTAGAAGCCCATGATGCACTTGACGAGCGTGCTCTTGCCCGCGCCGTTTTCGCCGAGCAAGGCGTGGACGGTGCCGGGCTCGAGCGTCAGCGAGGCGTCGTCGAGCACGACGTTGCCGCCGAAGCTCTTGGTCATGCGCTCGGCGGTGACGCGCCGGAGCGCGAGGGCTTGGCCGGAGGCCGCGGAAACGAGGCTGGCGGCGGGGTCGGTCATGGCGTGGCGGCTCAGCGAACGGTCGTGAGCTCGGCGGGCATCTCTTCGGAAGCGCGCGTGGCGGAGCTCGAGACGATCATGATGGCAAGGGTGAGGACGTAGGGCGCGGCGTTGAAGAGGTAGTAGCCCGAGGTGATGCCCACCGATTGCAGCGCCGGTCCGAGGGCGCCCGCGCCGCCGAAAAGCAGTGAAGCGTACAGGCAGCGCTGCGGACTCCAGCGTGCGAAGATGACGAGCGCGACGGCCATCAGGCCCTGCCCGCTCGACAGGCCTTCGTTCCAGCTGCCCGGGTAGTAGAGCGACAGGAACGACCCGCCGACGCCGGCCAAGAAGCCTCCGGCCATGGTTGCGTAAAGGCGAATGCGATTGACGTCGTAGCCCATCGCGCGCGCCGCTTCGGCGCTCTCGCCCACGGTGCGCAGGATGAGGCCGAAGCGCGTATTTTTGAGCGCGTAGGCGAGGCCCGGCGCAAGCACCACGCCGGCGACGAAGAGCACGTTGACGTCGAGCGCGGAACGGAGCTGCGCGTGATCGCTGAAGAAGCCGAAGGGGATGGCGCCGAGCCGCGGCGCGCTCGGCTGAATCAGCGGCTTTCCGAGAAAGAAGGCCAGGCCGACACCGAGCAGCATCAGCGCGATGCCGAAGGCGATGTCGTTGACGCGCGGTTTCGAGCAAGCATAGCCGTGCAGAGCGCCGAAACCGGTGCCGATCACGCCCGCCGCGAGCACGCCGAGCCACGGCGAACCGGTGAGGTAAGAGACGCCGTAGGCCGACATGGCGCCCATGACCAGCGTGCCTTCGAGGCCGAGGTTCACGCGGCCGCTCTTCTCGGTCAGGCATTCACCGAGGCTCACGAAGAGGAACGGCGTACTGACGCGGATCGCGCCGGCGAAGATCGCGAGCGGCACGCCCCAGAGACCGAGCGTCGCTTCGGCTTCCATCAGGCGGCCTCCGGCTTGGCCCAGCGAATGCGGCCGTAGAAGGTTTCGCTGAAGAGCAGCACGACGAAGAGAATGCCTTGCAGCACCGCCACGGTCGCGTCCGGCAAGCCAAAGACGCGCTGCAAAAGCCCTCCGCTGGCGCTGAGACCGCCCATGAAGAGCGCGACCGGAATGACGGCGAGGCCGTTGTGGCGCGCGAGGAAGGCGACCAGGATGCCGGTGTAGCCGTAGCCGGCGACCAAGGACGCGTTGGCGCGGCCGTGCACGGCGAGAACCTCGACGGCCCCGGCGACGCCCGCCGCCACGCCGCCGAGCGCGCAGGTGACGAGCACGACGGCGGGCACCGAAATGCCGGACAGCCGCGCCGCGCGCGCGTTGCCGCCGGTCATCGACGCCGCGAAGCCGAACACGGTCTTGTACATCAAGCCGTAGGCGAGCAAACAGGCGACGAGGCCGAAGACCAGGCCCCAATGCACGTCGAGGCCCGGCAGGGTGCCGAGCATGTTGTCGTCGCCGATGGAACGCGTGGACGGCTTGTTGAGGCTTTCCGGGTCGCGCAGCGGGCCTTCGACGAAATGATTGAGGAGCGCAATGCCGATGTACGTCAAAAGGAGGCTCGAGATGGTTTCGTTGACGCCGCGCCGCACCTTGAGCAGGCCGACCAGGCCAATCCACGAGGCCCCGACCAGGCCGCCGGCGAGGAGCATGCTCGCGAGCACGGTAAACGCGCCGAACGGTGACAGCGCGACCCCGACGGCCGCCGCGCCGAGCCCGCCCATGACGAGCGCGCCTTCCCCACCGATGACGATGAGGCCCGCGCGGGCCGGGAGCGCGGTGCACAAGGCCGTCAGCATGAGCGGCGACGCGCGCTGCAGCGTATTCTGGAAGGAGAACCACGTACCGAAGGCGCCTCGATACATCTCGAAGTAGACGTCGAGGGGGTTCGCGCCGGCGAGGGCCACGAACACGCCGAACAAGAGCAGCGACGCGCCGAGCGCGCCGAGCGGGATCAGCGCCGTCTCGGCGCGCGGTCCCCAGACGGAAAGGTCGAGGGCGGGCCGCCGCACCACGGGACGCGGCACGATGACGGGGGCGTTGGCGCCTTGCATCGCTGCCGTTGCGCTCGCTTCAGTTGAGCGAGCCTCTGACGCCTTCGACGAGGTAGTTCATGCTTTCGAGCGCGATGTCGGTCTGCGCCTGGTTCACGCCCGCGGCGATCACTTCTTTGCCCGCGTTGTCCTTGAGCGGCCCGCGATAGACGATCATGCTGTTGTCCATGAACTTCGCCTTGGCTTCCTCGGCTTTCGCCTTGGCTTCGGCCGAGACCGGCGCGCCGTAGGGCGATAGCTTGACGAAGCCCGAGGAGAAACCACCGCGCACGAGGTGGTCGGGCTTCTCGCCCTTCTTCAGCTTCTCGACGTAGCTCGTGTACACCTTCTCCCAATTCCACTCGGCGCCGGTGAGGTAGCCCTTGGGCGCGAGCGTCGCCTGGCTCGCGTGGTAGCCGGTGCTGAACACCCCGCGGCGTTCCGCGGTTTCGATCACGACCTTGGGCGAATCGACGTGCGCCGTCAGCACGTCGGCGCCCTGATCGATGAGGCTGTTGGCGGACTCGGCCTCTTTGACCGGCAGTGCCCAGTCCCCGGTGAAGGCGACCAGGGTTTCGACCTTGGGGTTCACCGAGCGCGCGCCGAGCGTGTACGAGTTGATGTTGCGCAGGACCTGGGGAATCGGCTTCGCTGCGATGAAACCGAGCTTGTTCGTCTTGGTGGTGAGACCCGCGACGACGCCCGCGACGTATTCGGCTTCGTCGATGTAGCCGAAGTAGCTGCCGACGTTTTTCGGGTGCTTGCCCGCCTGGTACAGGCCCCCGCAGTGCAGGAACGTCACCTTCGGGTACTTCTCGGCGACCTTCAGGATGTGGGGGTCGAAGTAGCCGAAGGACGTCGGAAAGACGAGCTTCGCATTGTCCAGGTTGATCATGCTCTCCATCGTCTTTTGCACGTCGATGGTCTCGGGAACCTTCTCCTCCTCGCGGATCTCGACGCCCTCGAGCTTCGCAACCGCCTGGGCCCCTTGTGCGTGCGCCT
>DASWGX010000551.1:0-9422 GCA_036393455.1 Polyangiaceae bacterium | reverse complement strand
GGCGGCGTCGGCGCCGCCGCCATGATCCCCGTCTTCCTCGGCGGTACCCTGACCGCCATGTTGGAGCTATCGCGTCCCGGCCGCGCGTTCCGCCGCGCGGACCTGCAGCGTGCCGAGCAGATCGTTCAAGGCGCGCTGCTGATGCGATGGAATTGACGGCGTAGCCCGGCTCGACGTCTCCGACTCCACGTCACTTTTCAGCCCCTTTCAGCCACGACCATCGCGCGGGGCGCCTTCAGCCTTAGTGCACCAGCACCCGCGAAAGCTTGTCGGGATTGCGGACGGCGTAGACGGCGTGGAGCATTCCGTCCTCGATGTCGAACGCCAGCGTTTGCACGACCCTGCCGCCTGCCAGAAGGACCGCGCCGCCGAGTCCGTTGATGCTCGACGGGCGGAACTCGAGGCTCGCGGGGCCGAAGCCCTTCCTCGTCACGCCTTCGACGAAACGGACGATGCGCTCGCGCCCGAAAATCGGACGCGTAGCGGCCGCAACGCGCCCGCCACCGTCGGAATACAGCACGGCATCTTTCGCGAGCACACTTTCCAGCGGCTTGATGTCGCCCGAGGCGGCCGCCGCGAACGCGCTCAAGATGCGGTCCGTTTCCGCTCGGGACGGCTGGTGGCGAGGGCGATCGTTCTTCACATGGGCGCGCGCCCGGGCCGCGAGCTGACGGCAGGCCACTTCGCTTTTCGAGAGGATTTGGGCCACCTCGGCGTAATCCGTATCGAACACGTCGTGCAGCAGGAACGCTGCGCGCTCGAGCGGGCTCAAGCGCTCGAGCGCCAACAGCAGCGCTACCGAGATGTCTTGCGCGAGTTCGGTGCCGGTCTCGAGCTCGACGCTGCTCGGATCGAGCACCGGCTCGGGCAACCACGTGCCCACGTAGGTTTCGCGGCGCACTCGGGCCGACTTGAGGCAATCGAGGCAAAGCCTCGTGACCAGCTTCGACAGGTACGCCTGTGGGTGACAACATGGTCAGAGACTCCTTCCGGGGCCCTCGTGGCGGGCCTCCGAAAGGACGACGAGGCGGCGCGACCAGATGTGACGTGGGTCGCGTCGAAATGTCAGAAAATCAGCGGCGGCGAGGTCGTGCGGGCTGGCCACGGGGCCGTCCAGCGCAAAAACGCGAGCTCTCGCCGCCTCGAGACTACCCCGCCGCGCCTGGGCACCGCCGCGGCGACGCCGTAGCCGGCGACGCCGTAGCCGCTCAGTTCGTCTTCGTCACCTTCCCCCCGGAAGGCTTCAAAGAGCCTTGACCAAGAACTCGAGCACGGTACCGACGGCGCTCATGATGAAGGCGCCGATGAGGGCACTGCCGAAGCTCTTGATCGACAGACTGGTGGAAAGGGCATCGGTGATCTTGAGCACGATCGCCGTCACGATCCAGCGGGTCACGAAGGCGAGCAGGAACCCTAAGCCGAGCGTACCGACACCGATCACGACGAAAATGAGCCAGCCGAGCAGCCAGTGCAGAATGCCGAAGAGGGCAGCGATCTTGATCGTGTTCCACACGCCTTTGAGCTCGAAGCTCGGGAGCAGGGTCGCCGTGACGCCGATCGAAATGCTGAGAACGAGCCAGGACCACAGAATGCTCATGTGAGTTGCTAGACTACCTCAACAGCCCGAACGCGCTACCGGCAGGTTCTCAGGCAATGAGTGTACCTCGACAATCCCCGCCGCGCCCCGTCGCCCGACTCCCGTCACTCGATCAGGCGCCTTCTGAGCCGTTCGAGCAACCCCAGAGCCTCGAGTCCCGTCATTCGATCGACCTCGACGGCGCCGAGCGTATCGAGCACCTCGCGCTCGGTTTCGGAGCGGGGGTTCGGACGGAACAGATGGAGCTGCGGCGCGCTCCGAGCACCGCGCGGAGCCGCGACCGCGCCGTCCCGCTCGAAGAATTGGAGCAGGGCCCGAGCGCGCGCCAGCACCGGTTCCGGAAGGCCGGCGAGCTTCGCCACCGCGACGCCGTAGCTGCGGCTGGCCGCGCCCGGCACGAGCCGGTGAAGAAACACGACGTCGTCGGCGAGCTCGCGCGCGCTGACGCTGTAGTTGGCGACGTGCGCGCTCGATTCGCTGAGCTTGGTGAGTTCGTGATAGTGCGTGGCGAAGAGCGCGCGACAGCCGACGGCGTCGTCCAGGTATTCGGCGACGGCCCACGCAATCGCGAGTCCGTCGAACGTGCTCGTTCCGCGGCCGATCTCGTCGAGGATGACCAGCGAGCGACGCGTCGCCGTGCGGAGAATCTGGGCCGTCTCGCGCATCTCCACCATGAAGGTGCTCTCTCCCTCGGCCAGGTTGTCGCTGGCCCCCACGCGCGACGAGACACGATCGACGATGCCGATGCGCGCGGAGCGGGCCGGCACGTAGCTGCCGAGCTGCGCCATGACGACCGTCAGCGCAACCTGACGGAGCAGCGTACTCTTGCCGGCCATGTTGGGACCGGTGACGAGCCACAGGCGCTCGCCCTCGAGATCGAGCACGACGTCGTTCGGCACGAAACGTCCCCGCGCGGCGAGCCGTTCGACGACGGGATGCCGGCCGTCGCGAATCTCGATGCGATCGGAATCGTCCACGGCGGGACGGGCGTAGTCGTAGCGGTGCGCGACCTCCGCGAGGCCGGCAGCGACGTCCCAGCGCGCAAGCCGCTCCGATAGCCGCCCGATGCGTTCGCTCGCCGCTCGAGCCATGTCGACGAGCTCGCGAAAAAGCTCGAGCTCGCGCAGCCGGTGGCGCTCCTCGGCGGTCGTAATGCGATCGGCGAGATCGTCGAGCTCGTCGTCGGTGTAACGCTCGCCGCTGGCCACCGTTTGTTTGCGACGCCACTCGCTCGGCGCTCGGGTTGCCTGGCCCTTGCTGACTTCGATGTACCAGCCGAATACGCGCGTGTAGCGGACCTTGAGCGTGCCTATGTTCGTCTGTTCGCGGAGCCGCGCTTCGAGCTCCACCATGCGCTCCGCGCCGTGACGGCGGAGCGCGTCGAGCTCGTCGAGCTCGGCGTCGAAGCCCGCCGCGAACACGCCGCCGTCCTTGAGCTGCGACGGCGGGCGCTCGACCAGCGCCGCCGCGAGCCTTTCGCGCAGATCCTCCACGCAGTCGAGGGGTTCCTCGAGCCCGAGCGCCTCGCGCTCGGCGGCTTCCTTGACGCTGGAAGCCACCAACGTCACCCTCGCGGCCGCTCCCAGTCCGTCGCGCAGCGCGCCGAGATCGCGCGGCGTCGCTTCGCCGAGCGCCGCTCGCATCGAAAGCCGCTCGAGATCGCCGACGCCGGAAAGCGCAGAGGCCAAATCCTCGCGCAGGCGAGTGTGCACGACGAACAACTCGACACGATCGAGCCGACGCCGAATGCCTTCTACGTCGAGCAGCGGCGCGAGGATCCGGCGGCGCAAGAGTCGGGCTCCGGCGGGCGTTCGCGTGCGGTCGAGCACGCCGAGCAGCGTCGCCTCGCGCGAGCCCGAAACGGACGTCACCAGCTCCAGGTGCGCCTGCGCGGTCGGATCGACGGCGAGCGTCGTCTGCGGGTCGTAAGTCGTGAAACGCCTGAAAGGCAGCGCGACTCCGGGGTTGCACGCGCGCACGTAACGCAGGGCGCGCGCCGCGGCCCGCGCCACCGGCGCTCCGAAGCGACCGGCCTCGGCCGCAAGGTCGCCGAGCTGTTCGGAAAGCGCGCTCTCGGCGAGCTCGACGTCGAAACGGCGCGCCGCGCGGGGCACGACGAGCGCCACGGCCTCGGCGAGGGAACGCGCCTGCTCTTCGTCGCCGCCGAACAGCACCTCGCGCGGAACGGCGCGGCTGAGCTCCGCCAGCAAGCTGCCGGCGTCCGCGATCTCGGCGGCGCGAAGCTCGGCCGTCGAAACGTCGAGCAGCGAAAAGCCGATCGACGCTCCGAGCTCGACCGCACAGAGCCAGTTGTTACTGTCGGAATCGAGCTGGTCGTGATCGGTGACGAGCCCCGGCGTGATGACGCGCACGACCTCGCGCGGCACGATCCCCTTCACCGTCGCCGGATCGGCCATCTGCTCGCACAGGGCGACCTTGTGCCCGAGCGCCAACAAGCGCGCGATGTACGCGGGTGCCGCGTGGTGCGGGACGCCGGCCATCGGCACCTCGTCGGGCTTGCCCTTGTTGCGACTGGTGAGCGTGAGATCGAGCGCCTTGGCGCCGACAATCGCATCCTCGCCGAACATCTCGTAGAAGTCCCCGAGCCGGAAGAAGACGATGGCGTCCGGGTGCGCGCGCTTGGCGTCCGCATGCTGCTGCATCACCGGCGTGTGACGGCCCGCCATGGTTCGCGCCTCTAGCAGTGGCGGCCGTGCGCGACTAGCCCGAAGCCCGGCGCCTCAGAAGAACGGCGAGCCCGAGGCGAAATCGAACGTGTCGAGCGACATCAGACTGAGACCCAAATCCTGAGTGTCGACGATGGCGATCTGGCCGAGCTCGGGCAGAAAGCGAATCTGCTCGGGCAAAACCTGCGTCGTGTTGCGAGTCAGGCCGAACGACAACGGCACGAAGCCACCCGCGGTTTGATAGCGGAACACCAGGCCGCGCCGGCTCGCAGCGCGGCCGCGGTAAACGGCGAAGCGCGCCGTGAGCGAATCGAAAATGCATTCGGAAGCCGGACCGCCCGGCACGACGCCGCCCGTGGTCGCATCGTAGACGCACACAGTGTCGTTGCTCGTGCGATCGCCGACGGCGCAATCGACCTCGCCGTCGGCGTCCTCGTCGGGACAGCTGTTCGTGACGATCTCGAACGCGCGGCCTTCGAAGAAGCGCTTCCTCGGGTTGCAGTCGAAGCCACAGCGCCCGGTCACGGGATCGGCCACGACGCGGTGACGAAAGCCGCTCGCGGTACCGCGCACCACCCATTGCCGCGACGCGCGCACGACGTAGGCGGCGCCGGCCGGAAAGCAGCAGTCCATGAGCTCGGCGAGCTCGGCGCGTTCCGCGGCGGACTCGGCGTTGCGCGGCTCGACCACGACGTGATCCTGGAAGGCCTGAAGGATGCGGAGCTCGCGAGTATTCGCGAGGTCGTCGAGGTCGCCCGGCCCGAAGATCGCCTCGCAGGCCGAACGGCCCTGGCCGCCGCAAGTCGCCCCGCGTCCGTCCGACCAGTAGCTGTCGTCCTCGTCGACGAGCTCCGCCGTGATCTGGACATAGTCGGCGTGAGCAACCGCGAAGGCGTCGAGATCTTCGCCTTCGAGCCCGAAGCGCTCCGCTCCGACCTGCCGCTTCAGAGCCACGTCCTCGGTGCCGCGCGAACAGAAACGACCGTCGGCGTCGTCCAGCGTGTCCCCTTCCCCCAGCCGCAAGAGGCCGCCGGAGCGCTCGCCGGCAAGCGCTCCCTCATACGCCACCGTCACCTCTTCATCGCGCGGATAGGCGCGCGGCTCCACGAACGGCAAGGCGACGGACAGAAGCTCGGCTTCGCTCGGCTCGAGGACGAGCAGATTGTCGAGCCGTTCGTCGGGATCGCCCGATGACGCACGAAAGCGCGTCGTCCCGATGAACACTTCGGGCGGGATGCCCGTCTGGGCTCCCGTCGGGTCCTCGAAGGGCACGGCAAGCATGCGGGGCCGGAGCCTGCCTTCCGGGCTTTGCCCGCTGGGCTGACCTCGGCTCCCGTCGCTGAGCGACGGAAATGAGCGCAGCGACGGGGCGCGCACGCCCGTGTCCGTGCGCGCGGTAGTGAAAAACTGGGAACGCGCGCGATGGGGCAGCACGGTTCTGCACGAGGCTTCGTTGCTGACCGTGGCGCGACCCGTTTCTCCGAGGTCGTCCGTGAAGAACGGGACATCGGCCGGGTCGCCGGCGCAGCCGCGAAAATCGAGCTCCGGCGCCGGATTCGTGCGCGTGGGGCGGCGACAATCCGAGTCCAGATCGTCGACGTCGATGACCGCCACTTGCCCGTTCGTCAAAAGAACGAGCGCGAAGGTCCCGCGTAGGTTGGTCGGGCCCGCGCCCTGGCGCAGGTCGCTGCTCGGGCGGTGGCGTGCTTCGGGAGAAGCCGGATCGATGCGGGGATCGGGATTGCAGCGCGTCCCCGAGGTGACGCGGCCGAGCTCGTCGGCGATCTCGAGGTTGCGCTGGACGAAGACGACGTCGCGCGCCGCCGCGGAAAAATCGATGCGATCCGCCGGCTCGAAGGGCAAGAGCACCGAGCCGGAACGAACCAGCGGCGTGCGCGCCGCGCCGGGGCCCACGTCGAAGACCATGACGCTGGCGCTCGGCTGGTATTGTTCGTCGATGGCATACAGGAACCGATCGCCCCTGGACGTCATCGGGCTCAGCGCGATGCGGCTCACCGTAGCGACGCGTTCGGGCTGGTCGAGCTGGACCGGCAAGAGCGCCGGCTGCTCCACCGGCGCACACGGGTCCCGAACGTCCAAGACGTGGATCAGCGGCGCGCCCTGGTCCGCGACGTAGAGCACGCCTTCCCCGAGCGCGAAGCCCGCCGGCCTCGACGTGAAGGCGTTCGGCGAGAGCGGGTGCACGACGGTGCTCGGAACGCAGCCGGGCTCGCTGAGATCGTCGGGAAGAACCTGTTCGACGCCGCCCACCGGTAACGTCGCCCGGAGTGCGACCCTGACCTCGGGCTCACACGCTCCGTACGACCCCGGCGCTCGATCGAGCAGCGCTTGAGCATCCAAGACCCAGAGCTCGCCGAGCTCGGGCATCGCGACCACGAGTTTTCGCCGTCCCTGCGGTCCAGGCTCGGAGGTCAAATCCGCTGGGCAGTGGGAGCGCTCCGCCGCGGCCGGCACCGGCAGCTCGGCGGTCGGCTCGGCGCCGCAACTCGCGCGGATGGCTCCGTCTTCCGACGCGGCATCGACGAGCACTGCCATTTCCCCGGGAGCACTCGGCAGCGAGCACGCGGGCCACGTGGTCAGGTCGAGGGACGGCTCGAGGGAACTGTCCTCGGTTTCCTGCGGCGCGCGCAGGCAGCTCGTCGGCAGGGCAAAGACACCCTCTCGACCGATCTCGCCGATACCGACGAAGCTGGCGCCTCCGCCCGGCGTCGTCACGATGGCACCGGGCTGCGCGCCGACGTGAAGGAAGGTAAAGCCCGGGATCGACGGATCGACGTCCACGACGTTCTGGCTCGTCAAGTCGACGACTGCCACTTCGCCGGTTACGGTCTGCGTCACGAGGGCGAGTAGGCTGTTTTCGCGCTCGTCGTCCTCACGGTGCGCAAAATCGGGGCAATGCGCGCGCTCCCGCCCGGAGCCGTCCGGAGCGCGGCACACGAACGTGACCCGGCCGCTGCGCTGCAAGGCCCGCACCGGCGCGGGCGTTTGGCGTTCCGTGCAGCCGAGAACCACGAGCCCGAGCAGGCAAACGGGAAGCGCCGACGACTGTGCTAGGCGCCAGCTCCACGTCATTTCGAGGCCCTCGGCGGCGTCGGGACTCCGATGGTCGCGATGTACTTGCCGTACACGGGGAAGACTCGCTGATCGAGGCTGGCGACTCCGACGTACGAGTCCGTGAAATGCCCGACGTACAGGAGGGCGTGGGCGGAATCGACGGCGAGCGCGAAAGGGCCTCGACCCGACTCGATGATCGTTTCGACGCGCCGGCGCGCGGGATCGTAGACATACACCGAACGCGAGTCGAAGCAGGATACGAATACGCGCGGCTCGCGCACCCCGCTGACCGACGTCACGTCCCCGACGACGACGCGCGACGGGCCCGCGCTCAGCGGCACCGAGTCATAAAACGTGGGAACGTCGTCGGCCGTGCTGCCGAGACCGCTCGAGCTGGTGCGTCCGATGAGCAAGCTCGGCGGGGTGCGGTTGGCCACGAATACGTCGAGCGGGACCGACGCGGCCGCGACGAGGCAGTCTTGGCTCGCCGCCGCGACGCACTGCTCGGCGCATTCGTCCGCGGCGCCGGGTTCGGTGCAGGCGGGCGAGGCTTCGCATTCGCTCTGCCGCGCGGCGTCGCCCTCGGCGCAGCTTCGTTCGGCGCGCCGCCGCGCCGAATCGTCCACGGCGAGGCCGCGCGAGTCGCTGCCGCTGGAGTTGGTGGCGACGCTCGCGCTGTCGACCGCGGCGAGGAACGGGCGCGCCGGCTGAGCGCCATCGCCGCTCAGCGCGCCGTCCTCGAAGAAGCGCAGCAGGAAGACCGAAGCATCGTTGCGGAAGGTGGCCAAAAAACCAGGCGCGTAGCTGGTGTCCGCGAAAGCGGCGGGCGTCGGGATGGCCGCGAGCCCGATCGGGCGTGACGGCAGGCCGCCCTGGACGAACTCGAGCATGGGCGGCTCGTTCCATCGGTGCACGAAGAGCGACACTGCTCCCTCGGTCTGATGCGTGATCACGACGGCGCGGCCGTCGCCGCTCGCCGCGACACCGTAGGGCTCCGGCGGCAGGCGCAGTCCGCGCGTGTTGTCCTCCTCGGGCTCGTCGCCTGCCCGATGCCGGTCGTCGCAAGCGCCGCCATTGTTCGTCTGGCCGCACGCGAGCGCTCCATCGTCGCTGACGTCGATGAAGTGCAGCGTGGCGTCTCCGCGCACCGGTATGAACAGACGCCCTGAAACGTCGGGGAGCGCGCGGTCGTCGGGCTGAGCTCGAAACGCGACGTCGGTGGCGAAGGCACCGATTTGGACCGCCCCGGCGATGATGGGACCACTGTCGCCGACGGGGCGCTCCGGACGAATCGGAGCGCAACGCCCCGGCGCGATGAACGCCTCGGCCGCGGTCCTTTCGCCCCGGCCCCGGCACGGCCTGCCCGCGTTCGAGCCTGAACGCTCGACGCAGAAGAAACTCGGCACCGCGCCGTTTTGCTCGGACGGTTCCGTATCGCAAGCAAGACCGCTCGGGCAATCGGCGTCGGAACTGCACACGGCCGGCACCGCCTCGCGCAGACGCTCGAGGTCCCAGCTTTGCAGCACGCCGGCGTTGAACTGCAGATCGAAGTCGCTGTTGACGACGAACAGGTGCCGGGCTTGCGCGTCCAACGCGAGCCCGGTTGGAAAGTAGATGCCGTTCTCGGGGGGCTCGATTCCGTCGCCGGGCGGAAAGCAGCCGGATGCCGCGATCGGCACGGCAAGACTCGCCACGGCGCGCGCGCACGCCGAGCGATGTCCGGCATGGAACGTGTCGTGGCGCGAGGAATACGGACGGGCCCGGGGCATGAGCGCCGCGGAGCCTAGTACAAGCCTTGCCGCACCGCGAAGTCACTTCAGCCGCGGCCGAGTACTCCGCGGTGCAATGCGGGGCCGTTCAATGCGGCCTCGAGCCGTCGACGGAGTTCGCCGTCGAGCACCCGCACGAACCGTCGACCGCGATGGCTGCTCGGTCGAGAGCGTGACTGCCCCGGCTTTCGAGGCCCGCCCCGGAGGTTCAGCCGTCGAGGTCCAGAATGACGACCCCGCCGCCGTCCGACTCGTGCTCTTCCTCGTCAGGCACGGGACGCTGAGCGGGATGCT
>DASWGX010000550.1:0-2942 GCA_036393455.1 Polyangiaceae bacterium | reverse complement strand
CTTACCCCTCGCGCTCTCAAAGCCAACCCGAAAGCTTGAGCAATAGAAAGAACACCAGCGAGAGCGTCAGCGCCAGCGCCAGGCTCGTCACGACGAGCCTGCGCCGCGCGACTTGCGGGGCCGCTGGCGACAGCGAGTCGCAGACCAGCCGCACTCCCGGACCCGGCTGTTCACCCGGCGCGACTCGCAGCAACAAGAGGCCGCGAGGACGATCGAACGCGCTGCCGCCGCGCTCGGGAATTCTCAAGCACACACCGTTCGCGGCGGCGCTCGTATCGAGACGCGGTAGCGTGACCGAAACGACTTCCGCCGGGTCGTGCTTGCCGCGCAGCGTGACGGCGCCGGAACGCGAGCAACGGTCGCAGCCACCGCCTTCGCACTCGGCGCAGGAGCCGTGGCGCGGCATCGTGAGCTCGATCGCCTTGCCTTGCTCGAGCCACGCCGCGGGAACCCGCACGCGATGGAGTACGTCGGGGCCGCGCGGCCCGGTTAGGCTCGGCCCGAGCACGCGTCCCAGGACTTTGGACACGGCGCAATGTTAGCTCATGCTCGGGCCGGGGCTCGAATTTGTCGTCATGAGCGCGCACTTTCGCAGGCTCAGAGGCGCAGCACGAGCGTCTGCTCTTCGCGAGCCTTGGCCATGTGGAGCACGGCGGCGAATGTACTGCCTCCGACTCGCGCGCCGACGTTCACTTTGAGCGGGAGCACGGCGCCTCCCAGGCTTTCCAGGCGCACCGTGGCGCGGTACTCGCCGGTCGGAGCGGTGTCTCGCGGAAGATAAACGTTCTCCCAGTTCTGGCCGTGACAGGCGTTGTCGCTGCCGGGGCAATCGCGCTCGCGCACCAGGCCGCTCTCGGTGGTTCTTCCGACCTCCGCCACTTCTCCGTTCGGGTCCCTGACGAACAGGTCGACGTCCGCGCTCGGCTCCTCCCAGGCCACGACGAACTGTACCGAGCCGGTGAGGACTCCACAGCCTTCGTCGATTATTCCGTTGCAGTTGTCGTCCACCGCGTCGAAGCACCGCTCCGGCCCCGAGGGCGTACAGCCGTGGACGATTTCGACTCCCGAGGAGGCCTCGAGCACCGCGGACTTTTGCGGTGACGCCTCGGGCGGCTTCACGACGCGGCCGCACGACGCGACCGAGAACAGCGCGAGCGCCGCCGCGATGGCGGCGTTCGCGCCGTAACGGGACGTCACTTCTCGTCGTCCTCGGGCAGCTTCACGCCGGTGACGAGCTTCGGATTCATCAGCTCGAAGTATGCCTGGCGAGCCAGCTCTCCGACGGGGCCCGCTTCGTCGCGCAGCGCCAGAAGTACCCCTTGCTCTTTCATGAAATGGAGCGCGCGCACCGCCCCGTCGCGTTTCGCCGCCTCGTCGCCGCGTGCCATGTCGTGGAGACGCGTCCTCAGCACCACGCGCGTGAAGGAGTGGGGGCCGTTGTCGAACTGGAGGTTGTCGAACTGGCGTTCCAGCATCACGCGCGCCCATTCCTGGGGTGTCTGCCGGATCTCGACGCGCGCCATGTGCTCGGCGTTGTCGACGTACTTGAACAGGAGACCCTTGTCCAAGTCTTCGTTGGACCAATACCCGAAGCTCCGGTACCAGAGCTCGCCGAGCTCTTCGAGGGCGGCCTTCGGCTTGTCGGCGTAGAAGGCGATCGCGCGCGACGCGGTGTCGGGGCTCGCGCCCAAGATGAGGGCGAGCGCGGCGTCGTTCATCAAGACTTCGTCGTTCATCATCTCGAACAGCCGCGCTTCCACGCTCTGATCGAAACCGCCCTTGGCGATCGCCCGCGCCACTTGGTGGCGCGTTTCCAGCGCCGAATCGGGCGTCATGAGCTGGAGCAGGGCGGGGGCGGTCCCCGGGACCGGACGCTGAATCAGCGTCTCGA
This sequence comes from Polyangiaceae bacterium, assembly GCA_036393455.1. Classification (GTDB taxonomy): domain Bacteria; phylum Myxococcota_A; class Polyangia; order Polyangiales; family Polyangiaceae; genus DASWGX01. Next base: position 1,051 of record DASWGX010000550.1, on the reverse strand, counting down.
GCAAGCACTCGCGCCGGAATTGATCGGGTTTTTCCGTCCCCGAGTACTCTTCGATCTTCTTGGCGACGGTAAGGATGTCGTCCGTAACCGAGACCCAGGCGAGCGCCGCGCAGGCCGCCAAGCGCGACTGCTCGTTCTGCTTCGGGTCCTCGATGTAGTCGAGCAGCGGTTTGAAAGCCTTCGGATCACTCCACTCAGAAAGTCCGTCCGCCGCGCCCACGCCGAGCGCGCGCAGCGACATGCCGAGGATTGCGAGCCCACCCTGATACAGGCCGTCCATCGTGACGTTGAGCTCCGGCGGCTTCTTCCTGAGCGCGCCGAGCAGGCTGCCCCAGGAACGATCGTCCTTGAGCCACCCGACGTAGCGCAGCGCGCTCTGCGCGATTACCCATTCTTCGGGCATCGGCGGCTGCTGGCCTTCCTTCGGCAGCGGCTCGTCGGGATCTGCCCAGTCGCGCAGCGCGTCGATATCCTTGGTGCTGCCCATGGCGGCAAGGGCGCGCAGGCCGTTCGCGTGGGGAGACGGCAGCTCGTGAATCCAGAAGATGAGCGCGTCCTCCGCCTGCTCGCGGATGAGATCGACCTTCTCGGGATGCAAAATGGCCAGATCCGCGATCATGCGCGACGCAACGACGCGCTCGTTGTCGTCGCGCTTCAGCGCCATCTCCATGTCGTTCTGGTCGCTGTAGATCTTGAGCGGGTCCATCCTGAGCCGCTTCGCCAGCGTCGGGACGGCGCGAACGTCGCCGATTTCCGCCATGGCCGTCGCGGCACGCGTCTGGAAATGGATGTGCGGCTTGGTATTGATGTACTCGTTCAGCGCGTCGCCGCCGCGAGGGTCGGCGAGCTTCTGAATCATGTCGAAGACTTGCTTTCTCTGATACCAGGCGAGCGTCTCGTCGTCCTCGGAGGCCGTCTCGAGCGCGAGCACGAGCCCCTTGGTACCGATACCGTCGCGCAGTGCTTCCAGGTACTTGGTTCGGCTCTCCTTGTCCGCGCCGCGCAGCTTCGAGAGCAGCGGGTCTCTGGCGCGTGCTTCGCCGATTTTGCC
>DASWGX010000549.1:0-5151 GCA_036393455.1 Polyangiaceae bacterium | reverse complement strand
TCGACCGCAAGTGAAGGGGAGCCGATTGACGCGGGAGCGAGGCGCGAGCAGGGCCGCCATGGTCCGGCTCGCGAAGTAGTCCTACCGGTCCGTCCAGCGGAGCGAATGGATCGACCCGCAGGCCGGCACTCTGGTTTGTGCTCCCGCCGAGAAGGGCTTGGGAGCGCGGGCCGGCCCTGCTAGCGTCCGTCCACCTTGATGGCGTACGGTGCCCCGAGACTGCCGCACCGAGCAACCGAGACAGAGGGGAGCGTCGATGAGCCAAATCCTCAAACAGATCATAGGGCCGCCGCCGGTCGACCTCGTCGCCGGACAGCGCGGGGACATGCTGGTGCTTTCGATGCGTCGCGTCGCCGATCTCGCGGGGTATTGTCTTCAATACGAGTTCGAGGACGTTATCGTCGGCGCCACGGGTTCGGACCGCGTGGAGCCGTCGAGGCTCGAGCTCGTGGAGTTCGAACGCAAGGTCTACAAGGCCTTGTACTCGGTGACGTCGTCGGCGCCCATCGCGATGCGCATGGCGCCGATGCTCGGCGGCCTCCGCTTGCAGAAGACCTACGATCTCTTCTTGCCGGTCTTCAACCATGCGTACGAAGTCTTCGCGCTGCGCGCGGTGCCGGGTTGGAGGAAGCACTGCCGCTACGCGGCCTGCGTCATCAGTGAAGCCTGGGAGTCGGCGCTGCCCGAATACCTGCTCGAATCGCTGGCGAGCTTCGACCACATCTACCTTTGCTCGAACCCGGTCGAGGCGGTAGCGCGCATCACGGGGCGGCCGTGCAGCTACCTTCCCCTGGGCATCGACGCGGTCGCCTTCTGTCCGTTTCCCGCTCCGCCCCAGCGCTCCATCGACGTGCTCGGCATCGGTCGCCGCTCCGCGGTCACGCACGCCGCGCTCATGAAAATGGCCCGCGAACGGGGCCTTTTCTACTACTACGACACGATTCGGATGTCCGGGGCCGGCGTCACCGACGCCGCGCGTCAGGTCACGTTTTCCGTCATGGATTCCGCCGAGCACCGCTTCAAGCTCGCGAGTCTCTTGAAACGCAGCCGCTACTACATGGCGAGCCGGGCGCGCGCCAACGAGGACGACCCGATACACGCCGACGAGCTTTCGGGCAGGTTCTTCGAGGGCGCCGCGTCCGGGGCGATCATGCTCGGGGCCCCGCCGCGCGGCGGCAAGTTCCTCACCCTCTTCGACTGGCCCGACGCCGTCGTGAAGATGCCCTTCGACGCGCCTCACGTCGGCGAGGTGATCGCCGAGCTCGAAGGGGACCCGGAACGGTGCACGCGCATACGCCGCGACAACATGCTGAACGCCCTGACGCGTCACGACTACGCGTACCGGTTGCGCACCATCCTCGATGACGCGGGCGTTGCGGCTCCGCCCGGGCTCACTCAGCGCGAGGCTCGGCTGCGCGAGCTCGCGGATATGGTGCGCGCGGGGCCGATTGCGCCGTAGGCCGCGGAGCGCGGCGCGAGCCTGACGAAGCGCCGTGGTACGCGACGGGCGCGCCTCACGATAGCTCCAGGTCCTCCCTGCGCTTCCGCCACGATGGAGACCATTTCTTGCGTGATACCGAGCTCGTGCACGGATACGCTCCGGGGGTTGACGGCACCTTGCAAGAGACTCGAAGTAAAAGTAGAAGGGATCGTCCAAGGCGTCGGCTTCCGTCCCTTCGTGCACGGTCTCGCGAACCGCTACGGCCTCGGCGGTTCGGTCCGGAACGATGCCGACGGCGTGAAAATAGAGGTAGAGGGCGCGGTCGACGACCTCGATCGTTTCATCGCCTTGCTGAGGACGGAGGCCCCGCCTCTCGCCGTCATCGTGAATCTCGAGGTCCGCGAGCTAGAGCGCCGCAAAGAGGGCGCATTTTCGATCGACGCGAGCCGTTCCGGAACGGCTCGCTCGACGCCGATCTCTCCGGACGTCGCCACGTGCGACGAGTGCTTGCGCGAAATGCTCGATCCTTCCGAGCGTCGCTTTCTCTACCCGTTCATCAATTGCACGAACTGCGGTCCTCGCTACACGATCGTGGAGGACGTTCCTTACGATCGTGCCCGCACCACGATGTCGTCGTTCGATATGTGCGAGGCCTGCGAGCGCGAATACCATGACCCCGCGGATCGCCGCTTCCACGCGCAGCCGGTCGCTTGCCCCCGCTGCGGCCCGCGCCTCGCCGTGCTCGACAGCGGCGGCAGCCCGCTCTCGGGCGACCCGATCGCGACCACGGCGCGCCTCTTGCTCCGGGAAAACGTCGTCGCGATCAAGGGCCTCGGCGGCTTTCACCTGGCCGCCGATGCGCGGAACGAGGCCGCGGTTGCGGCGCTCCGGGCACGCAAGCATCGGGAGGAGAAGCCGTTCGCCCTCATGGTTTCTTGCCTGGAAGACGCGCGCGCGCTCGTGGAGATGAGCCCGAGCGAAGAGCGCCTGCTCGCGGGAGCGCGACGCCCCATCGTGCTATTGCAGCGCCGCGACGGAGCCGACGTCGCTCCGTCGGTTGCTCCCGGCTGTCGCTACCTGGGCGTCATGCTGCCGTACACGCCGGTGCACCATCTGCTCGCCCGCGCGCTCGGCGCGCCGATCGTACTGACGAGCGGCAACGTCACAGACGAGCCGATCGCGTATCTTGACGCCGAAGCACGGGCACGCCTGTCCGGTATCGCCGACGCCTTCTTGACGCACGATCGGCCGATCCACGTGCGCAGCGACGACAGCGTGTTCCGGGTGTTCGACGATGCGCCGCTGCCGCTGCGCCGCGCCCGGGGCTATGCGCCTCAGCCAATCGTCCTCTCGGAGCGCTTGCCGAGACACGTCCTGGCGTGCGGTGCCGAGCTGAAGAACACGATCTGCGTGGCCAAGGGTCGATTCGCCTACCTCTCGCACCACATCGGCGACCTCGAGAACTACGAGTCGTATCGATCGTTCCTCGACGCGCTCGCTCACCTCTGCCGCCTCTTCGACGTCGAGCCGCAAATCATCGCGCACGATTTGCATCCCGAATACCTGTCGACCCAATGGGCGCTCGAACAGCGCGGGGTGGAGCTCGTCGGGGTGCAGCACCATCACGCGCACGTCGTTGCCTGCCTGGCTGACAACCAAGAAGCCGGGCCGGCGATCGGGGTCGTGTACGATGGTCTCGGCTACGGCTCCGACGGCACGTTCTGGGGCGGCGAGTTCCTGGTCGCCGATCGACGGACTTTCGAGCGGATCGGACACTGGTCCCCCGTGCCGATGCCCGGGGGCGGCGCGGCGATTCGCGAGCCGTGGCGGATGGCGGCCGCCCATCTCGACCAAGCGTTCGAGGGTCGCCCGCCGGCGCTGCCCGTCAGCGAACGTCACCCGAAGACCTGGGAGAAAGTCGTCGGAGTTGCGCGCCGCGCCAAGCTTTCGCCGCTCACGTCCAGCGTTGGACGGCTCTTCGACGCCGTGGCCGCGCTCGCGGGAGTCCGCGACGTGAACGTGTACGAAGGCCAGGCGGCGATCGAGCTCGAGCAGCGCGCCTGCACGCGATCCAGCGGTTCGTACCCCATCGATCTCGTCGTGGCGCCGCGCGGCTTCACGCTGCCGTCCTCGGAGGTCGTGCGCGCGGTCGTTCGAGACGTGGAGGGGCGAGTCGACCCGAGCCTGATCTCGGCGCGGTTTCACGACACGATGGCCCGCGCGACGGTGCTCGGGTGCGCGGCGGCGCGCGCCGCCACGGGTCTCGAGCTCGTCGCGCTTTCCGGCGGCGTGTTCCAGAACCTGCGGCTCCTGCGTACGACCGTGGATGGCCTCGCGGCTTCCGGCTTTCGCGTGCTGGTGCACCGCCAGGTGCCGCCGAACGACGGTGGAATCAGTCTGGGTCAGGCCGTCGTCGCGGCGTCGGCAGCTGCGGGGTAGCGGGTTGCCGGCGAGCATGTCGACGGCGGTGAGCGTTTCGTTGCTCGACGGAAACCGCGGCCGAAGTCACGACGCGGGCCGGTGGCGCCGCCGGCCTGCGGCCGTGCGCGGGCGAGCCGAAAGACGAACCAGACCGAGCCCGGCGCATGCAGCGAAAACGAGCCCGGCCGCGTTTCCGCTGCGCGGGAGCGAGGTGACGTTGCAGCTCGCGAACACATCGCCGCCGCACTCCGGCGCGAAGCCCCGTTCCGGCTCCGGATCGCACATCGGGGCGATCGGGCGTGCAGGGGAGTACGCCTGACAGATGGCCCCCTGGTCGTCGGGGGTGAGCGCCGGCGGCGCCTCGGCACCGAACGGCGAGTAGCGGAAGAACATCAAGGCCGCCGCATCGCTCGAATGGTCGAGCCCGAAAAAGTGGCCGGCTTCGTGAGCGATGACGTACTCGAGGCTCAGCGTCGTCAGCGGTTGGCCGAATGCGTTGATCTCCATGTCCGCATCGAGAATCTTGCCCGTCTCCGGGTGGAACGTGACGGTCGTCACGCCGACCGCCGTGGGATCGTGGGGCCAGTCTCCGTCGCGGAAGATCACCGCGTTGGCGTTCGGGCCCTCGCGGTTGTGCTCGGGTCTGTCGCAAGAGATCGGCAGCGTGGCCTGAACGGCGATCGACGGAAAGCCGTCGATGCAGGCCACGGTCGGCCACAAGGAAAAGCCCAAGGAAACAATCGCGTCGATCGCCGTGGCGTCGAAGCCGAGGTTCGGTGCGCCGCCTGCAACGACCGAGTAGGTGACGCACGGCTGTTCCCAATGCAGGGGGGCGCCGCTCGTCCAGCAACCCGTTACCGGGTCGCGGACGCAGCTCGCGGGGGCGTTCGCCATGGCGCACGTCGTCGTGAGACAAAACGCGTCAGCTCGCGACGGGCAGGCTAGCGCCGCGGCTGCCACTGCGGTGGCGAGCCCGCGACGGGCAAACCGGTGGATCATCTACCTGGCGCACGATAGCATGGGCGCGCTGAGCCTCAGGAAACACGCACCCATCGGGCTTTCGCTCCGTTTCTCCCGGTGGCGGATTCTCCCAGCAATCTTGGTGCTCGCGCTGCCGATGCGCGCTGCGGCGGAGGAACCGCCGCCAGGCGTCGCGACCGTCGGCGACTCCGAGGAAACGCCGGCGGCGGTTCGCAGCGTCGTGGTGCGACGCGTGGTGGTCGATCGCTTCGAGGGCAGCACGGCCGTCGCCATTCCTCGCGCCGGCGTCGTCGACCTGCTCGAGGCCG